>CAXTGN010000528.1:1320-3906 GCA_964243455.1 uncultured Acidobacteriaceae bacterium | reverse complement strand
CAGCAGCACGCTTCTGTGCCGCCTCCAGGTACTCGTGGATCTCCCTGGCATAGGCACGGTAGTCGTAAGGCAAAACGTCGGTATCGGCCATGTGAAGGATCTCAAGACCGAAGACGCGAGCCATCTGCTGCTCGTAGACGAAGGTGGGGTCGGCATTGCGAATGAACCAGTTATAGTTATCGAACACCGAGTGATACACCCCGTAAGGTCCGTCTGAGCCGATATCCGTAGACGGCACGCCCAGATGCTGGATAAACGGCGTGTAGTCGGAGCCTGAGCCAAGATCGCCTACCCGGACGTCGGCGGTCGAAGCAGCTGTTGAGTTGGACGGGGCAGAGAACGGGTTGGCGGCGGAACCCCGGCGACGGGGATTTTGCGCCTGGGTCTTCTGCCACTGGTCAAAGACGGTACCGCCTTGCGGGCTGGGCACCTCACGCGCCACCTCCCGGATGAAGCCCTTCAATGTGGGCACAGCCGAAGCTTCGAAGTCCTTGCCGGAAACAGCAACGTCGGTGTTGAAATAAGCGACCGCGTGAGCAAGCTCGGCAGCGTGCCCTTCGGCCCACTCCGTGGATCCCATTAGGCCTTCCTCCTCGGCATCCCAGGAGGCGATCACGATGCGACGCTTCGGCTTCCATCCCTGCTTCAGCAGATCGCCCAGACCATGGACGGTTTCCAGCATGGCTGCAGTCCCGCTGTTTGGATCGACGGCCCCGTAAACCCAGGCATCGCGGTGATTTCCGGCGACAACCCAGGAGTCCGGACCGTCGGGACTGCTGCCTTCTATGGTCCCAATGACATCCCAAATGGTGCGGAGCTGGTAATCCTGCTCGAGGTGCATGTGCACCTTCACGGCATTTGTGCCGCCCAGGTGATAGGCGAACGGCAGGCCACCCTGCCACTCATGCGGCACGCTTGCCCCCTCCATGGCCTCGAGGATGGGAGTGGCATCCTTGTAGCTGAGCGGGTTCACCGGAATCGAAGGCTGGTTCAGCTTCGCGGGGTCGGTGATGCGTTTGGAGTCGGGCAGGTCGGGCGTGGAAGCGATGCCTGGCGTCTGGGGATCGCCGGGGTACAAGGGCAGGAACTGAACCGATCCTCGCTGCACCGCGGAGTCCGGGCGGTAAGGGCCGCGCGGGTACTTGTCTCCGCGATCGTAGCCATCGTCCCCTGGGTCCGAGAAGATGTGGACGCCCGCAGCACCACACTGTTGGGCGATGTAGGCCTTGACGCCGCGGAAGTTCTGACCGTAGCGGACCAGAACAATCTTGCCCTTGACGTCGATCCCCAGCTTCGCGAGCTGTTTGAAGTCGTCCAGCGTGCCGTAATTGGCATACACGGCCTCTCCCGCAACGTCGCCGGAGGCGGACGAGCCGTTAAACGCCGGCAGGATGCGCGGGTCGTTCTGGTAGGGGTCTCCACCGAAGGCGTTCGGATCCACGTGCTCCGGGGTAGGCCCGCTCATGAGCTGCTTGCCCGCCGCATCCACCGCCGTGATGGCGATCTTGCCCGGCTTGTTCATCAGGACCTTGAAGGGGACGATCTCCGTTTTGAGCCCCGCGGCGCGAAACTTCCCGGCCACATACTCGGCGGTGGCATAGTCCTCCGGGGAGCTGGCCCAGTGAGGCGCCTTCGTGAGTTCTCTCAGATGTTCGCCGGCCAGTTTGGCATCCGGCACGGCCATAAAAACCGCATCCCACTTCGCTTGCTGCGAAAAGTCCAGAAAGCCGAACGCCCCGCCCGGCAACGAGGCGTTCTGAGCGATACAGGTTTCCGCGGCAAGCAAAAGAACGGCGGACGCCACCCGAAGACGGATCATGGGACCTCCAAACAGGTGTCAGCGATGCGGAAATCAAACAGTGGATGGCAGTACAGGCTGAGCGCAGAACTGGCATCGATGAGCAGCCAGGGGAATGTCTCCCAAGCATTCAGGGCAGGGGCGAGTCGTAATAGGCTTCGCGATGATGGGATGAAACTTTTTCAGCAGATATTGTGTGGGTACGACGAGGAAAAAATAAACCACCGCAGAGAGGATAAGAAAGTTAACAACCGCCGTAAGAAAGGCCCCATAAAGGACCTTTCCACCGTTCACGTTCGCAATCAGGTAATCGAAATTCGGCTTTCCGATGAAAGCCCCAAGCAGCGGGTTAATGATGTCGTTAGTCAGTGCAGTGACGATGGCTGTGAACGCTGCACCGATAATGACAGCGACGGCCAGATCCATCACATTGCCGCGCAGAATGAAGTCACGGAATCCTTTCAACAAGGCTTGCTCCTCTTGATGCTTCATTTGTAGTGCAGTGAAAACTGCGGCGAGTATACCGCACCCGAGAGGGCCATTCTGGATCAGCGCAGGTCTGCTGACGGCTGACCCGCAACGGCTCGGTAGCGGCAGTTTTGGATCCGGAGAAGGCGTTATGACGCCTCCTAACTCCAGGACAGGGCGGCGTTCTGACGTATTCTTTGTAGATGCGTCCAACGGATGTGCGTATCCGCTTACTTTCGTTCGGCCCGTGGCGCAGGTTGCTGCCCGAAGGCGGTGAGTGGCGGGAGCTGCCGGACGGCGGTAGGGTGGCTGACCTGTTG
>CAXTGN010000528.1:902-1310 GCA_964243455.1 uncultured Acidobacteriaceae bacterium | reverse complement strand
GCGACTCTCCAGGGCGAGGGACGCTTTGAAGCCCAGGCACTGCGCTCGGCGGCTGTCGCTGTCAATCACGAGTTTGCCAAGCCGACCCAGGTGCTCACGGACGGCGATGAGGTGGCCATCCTTCCACCCGTGAGTGGCGGAAACGACTCACAGGTGGCCATCGTGCACGCACCCATCGACACGGATGCGATTTTGCGAGAGATCAAGGCCGGCGGCGATGGCGCAGTCTGCGTCTTCGACGGCATCGTGCGCGACAACACGCGCGGCCGGCAAACGCTGCATCTGGACTACGAGGCATATGAGGAGATGGCGCTGAAGCAGATGCACGGGCTCCGGGCTGAGGCGATCACGAAGTTCGGGGTGCGGGAAGTGGCCATTGTGCATCGGCTGGGACGCCTGGTGGTGGGG
>CAXTGN010000528.1:0-892 GCA_964243455.1 uncultured Acidobacteriaceae bacterium | reverse complement strand
GAGGCTGGTGATTGGCGAGACAAGTGTCCTCATTGCCGTCGCCTCCGCCCATCGTGGTGCGGCCTTCGATGCCTGCCGTTGGGTAATCGACACGCTCAAGAAAACCGTGCCGATCTGGAAGCGTGAGCACTTTGTGGACGGTGCGGTCTGGCCGGATGGCGAGCCCTTTCCGGAAGACATCGTGGAGTCTCATCGTTGAAGCACCTGGGCCCAATCTCCAGCTGGATGGCCCTGCTGGCTGTTTCACTTCCTGGGCAGAACCCCGCGCCCGTTGAGCGCCGTCCTTCGGCGCAACAGCCCACACAGACCATCCGGGTGGAGAGCCGGCTGGTAAACGTTGCGCTGAATGCAGTCGATGAGCATGGGGCGCCCGTGGGCGGGCTCACCAAGGACGACTTCCAGGTAACCGAGGACGGAAAGCCGCAACGCATCGCGGTCTTCGAAAAGGAGTCCTCGACGCCCCTGAGCATCGTTCTCGCCATCGATGCGAGTGAGAGTGTCTTGAGCGATCGCGGCCTGGAGCGCGATGCCGCAAAGAAGTTTCTTCGCGGTCTGGTGCGGCCGCAGGACCGCGTGGACCTCATGGCCTTCTCCGACAGTGTGGATGAGGTGGTCTCCTTCACCAACGACGTCGGGGCGGTCGAGGGCGGCATCGGGCGCATCGAGCGGGGATCGTCAACGGCACTGTATGACGCCGTATACCTCGCGAGCCAGCGCTTAAGCCAGGCCACACCGATCCCGGGTGAGCGGCGGGTCGTCGTTCTCATCACCGACGGGGAAAACACCTCCAACCATGGTAACTATGCCGGTGCACTCGAGCAGGCGCAACGCGCAGGGGCGATGATTTACTCGTTGATTATCGTGCCCGTGGCGGCGGACGCCGGCCGCAACG
>CAXTGN010000527.1:0-3919 GCA_964243455.1 uncultured Acidobacteriaceae bacterium | reverse complement strand
TGCCAAGTGGAAACCGTCATGCGGATCGTTGCACTCGAAGAACACTTTACCGTTCCGGCGTTGGCCGCGCGGATCGGCAAGGAGGCCATACGTGCCCGGGGGATGACGCCGGGCGGCCATGTCGTGCCGGCGGTAGACCGGCGTCAGCAGCTCCAGGATCTTGGTCCCGGGCGGATCGCCGACATGGATGCCGCCGGGATCTCCATCCAGGTCCTGTCGGCCACGGGGGCGGGCGCCGAGCTGCTGCCGCCGTCGGAGGGTCCGGCCATGGCACGTGACATGAACGACCTGCTGGCACGGCTGGTGGTCGATCATCCTGGACGCTTCGCGGGTTTTACCCACCTGCCGATGACGGCACCGGAGGCGGCTGCCGACGAGCTCGAGCGGTGCGTCACGCAACACGGATTTTGCGGCGGCATGGTACACGGGACGACCGGTGGCCGGTTCCTCGATGATCCGTCCTTCGAGGCGTTGCTCAGCCGTTTCGAGGTGCTGGACGTACCGCTCTACCTGCATCCGGCTCCGCCGCCGGAGCCGGTGCGTCAGGCCTATTACGATCGCCTTCCCGGCGACGCAGGCATGCTCATGTCGATCGCCGGTTGGGGCTGGCACTCGGAGACCGCGATCCACGTGCTGCGGCTCGTGCTGTCGGGCACGCTGGACCGGCACCCGAGGCTGAAGCTGATCATCGGGCACATGGGCGAAGGGCTACCTGCGATGTTCGCGCGCTGCGACCAGGTTTTTGCCGACGAGGCAAGGAACCGCCTGAGCCGCAGGGTCAGCGAGACGATCACGGACCAAGTCTGGGTCACGACGAGCGGTTTCTTCAGCCTAGTCCCGTTCCTGCCGCTGCTGATGACGTTCGGGACCGACCGCGTGATGTTCTCGGTTGACTACCCGTTCAGTCCCAATCAGCGTGGATGCGATTTTCTGCATGCGCTGCCAATCTCGCCGGGCGACAAGATCAAGCTTGCGCATGCGAATGCGGACAGGCTGCTGAAGCTGGACGTGCCGGGACAGTAGGATCAGGCCCTGCCAGTTAATCCCGGATAGCTTTCTTGACCGCCCGCACCGGTCCTCACCGCTTCAAGAGTTAAAGCCTGCAATGACGATGAAGCTGCTTCATCTACGCGACGTCCTTGCGGTTGCCGAGAGAGGCAGCCTTAGGGCCGCAGGGCGACAGCTCGGCATCACGCAGCCGGCGATCACCAGGAGCATCCGGGAGATCGAGCATGAACTAGGCGTCTCGCTGTTCGAGCGGCATGCCAAAGGCGTCACGGTGACGCCCATCGGCGCTTCGTTTCTTCGCCGAGCGGAGGCTATCCAGACGGAGCTTCGTCGTGCACGCGAGGAGATCGAGCAGCTCAAAGGACATCAGACCGGCCACGTCACGGTGGCACTCTCAAGCGCGTCTGCCATCGCGATCCTGCCGGCGGCGCTGCCTCCCTTCCGCAAGCGATACCCCGGCGCAATTCTGCAGATCATGGAGAGCCTGTTCCAATCTGTGGAGGCCGACATCATCTCGGGGAGCATCGACTTCTATGTCGGACCGCTTGATGAGGTCATAACATCAACGTCGCTGTGGGTGGAGAAGCTCTTCGATAATCAACGGATGGTCATCGCGCGTCGTGGTCATCCACTTTCGAAGGCCAGGACGCTGGCCGAACTGGTCAGCGCCGAGTGGATCCGACCGGCCTTCACGACGCGGCAGAGCGAGGCCGACTTTGAACTCGTCTTCGAGCGGGCTGGTCTGCCGCGCCCGCAAGTCGTGATGCATACGCGATCTGCCCTCATAACGCTGCTCGCGATGGCTAATTCTGACCTCCTGACGATTTTGCCGAAGCAGCTGCTGGAGTTTCCCGCTGCCGTGGAACGGCTTCAACCGCTTAACATCCACGAGGAACTCTATGCCGCTCCGATCTGTAGAGTCAGGAGACGCGACCTGCCTCTGACGCCGATGGCTGAGTATCTGTTCGACGCGATGCAGAAGGCCGGAAGGAACTATGACCGGACGCGTAAGTCGCGAACGCGCGGGCCGTGACTGACCAGCTCCATGGAACTGCGCCCGCTTTCTCGGAAACCGGTTGGTTTGAGTCTCTACGCGCCGATGGGCATGGTCTCAAGGGCGGCGTAGTAGGCGGCTTCGGCCTCGGCGGGCGGGATGTTGCCGATCGGCTCTAGGAGGCAACGGGTGTTGAACCAGGCGAATAGTGCAAGGTGGCGAGTTCGACGGCCTCAACGCTGCGCCAGGACTGGCGGTGGATCACCTCGGCTTTGAACAGGCCGTTGATGGTCTGGGCGAGCGCATTGTCGTAGCTGTCACCGACGCTGCCCACGGAGGGCTCAGGCCGGGTCTGTCAGATCTCGCGCCAAATTACCCTTGCTCAGCAACTACCGATAAAGCTGACATTCCAGCTACCGTAATGGACAAAAAAGTGTCGGCCGTTCTCAAAGCAACGATGTTGCGTTGACTATCTTGTTGGCGCGAGATCTGACAGATCCTTGTCAGCCAGCAAGTAGCGAGCCGTGGTTTTCGCGGCGACTTCTTCGGCGCTCACGCCCGGCGCCAGCTCGATCAGCTGAAAGAGATCCGTCCTCCGCTCGCGCCGGAACACGGCCAGGTCGGTGACGATCATGTCGACGACCCGCGGGCCGGTGAGCGGCAGCGTGCAGGCGGGCACGAACTTCGGCTCGTCGCGCCGCGACGTGTGCTCCATGACCACCACCACGCGGCGCACGCCCGCGACCAGGTCCATCGCACCTCCCATGCCCTTGACCAGCTTGCCTGGGATCATCCAATTTGCGAGGTCACCGGTCTCGGCCACTTCCATGGCACCCAGCACCGCGAGATCGATGTGGCCGCCGCGTATCATCGCGAAGCTGTCGGCTGAGCAGAAAAACGACGCGCCCGGCAGCGCGGTGACGGTCTGCTTGCCGGCGTTGATCAGGTCGCCATCGACCTCGTCCTCGCGCGGGAAGGGTCCTATGCCGAGCATTCCGTTCTCGCTTTGCAGGGTCACGTCGATGCCCTCGGGAATGTGGTTGGCGACTAGCGTCGGGATGCCGATACCGAGGTTGACCGTGAACCCGTCGTGGAGCTCGCGCGCCGCACGCATCGCCATCGCCTCGCGCGTCCACGGCATTAGCTGGCCTCCCTGGCACGCACCGTGCGGAACTCGATACGCTCCCGGTAGGGCGCGCCGCAAACGATCCGCTGCACGTAGACGCCGGGTAGGTGCACCGCGTCGGGATCAATCGCGCCGACCGGCAGGATCTCCTCGACCTCGGCGACGGTAACGCGGCCGCAGGTCGCTGCCGGCACGTTGAAGTTGCGCGCGGTCTTGCGGAACTGCAGGTTGCCTGCCCGGTCCGCCCGCCACGCCCGGACGATGGCAAGGTCGGCCACGATGGCGCGCTCGAGGATGAAAGTCTCGCCGTCGAACTGCTTGTGCTCCTTGCCCTCGCCGATCGGCGTGCCGACGCCGCTCCGGGTGTAGAAACCGGGGATGCCGGCACCGCCCGCACGCATCCGCTCGGCTAGCGTGCCCTGCGGGCAGAACTCCACCGTGAGCTCGCGGGCGAGATACTGGCGCTCGAATTCCTTGTTCTCGCCGACGTAGGAACTGATCATGCACGTGACTTGGCGCGAGCGAAGCAGCCGCCCGAGCCCGACGCCATCGATCCCGGCGTTGTTGGAGGCGATGCGCAGCCTCCTGGTTCCGGCGCGCTCGATCGCCTCGATCAGGCGCTCGGGAATGCCGCACAGGCCGAAGCCGCCCGAGGCAATCAGCATGCCGTCGAACAACAGACCGTCGAGCGCGGCGTCGGCGTTGGGCCAGATCTTGTTCATGATGCATCGCGCTCCAGCGTCATCGCGATGCCCATGCCGCCGCCGATGCACAGGGTGACGAGGCCGCGC
>CAXTGN010000526.1:0-3950 GCA_964243455.1 uncultured Acidobacteriaceae bacterium | reverse complement strand
TCCCATCCAGCGCCGCGAGATCCGCCTCGAGCCCATGCAGGGCCCGCAGACCGAGGCCGAGATCGCGCCCCCACCGCCCAGGCCCGCCAAACGCGCCGCCAAGACCCCTCGCAGCTCGTCAATCTCGCCGCTCGTAGCTCAACAAAGCCCGACGCTTTCCGATGCCCTCAAAGAGCGCCTCGGCGACCTGCGCCGCCGAGGCTTCAACCGCCTCTGGCAGGCTGATGCCATCGATCCGCTGAGCGCCGGCAACATCGTCGAGTTCTCCACCCCGGAATCCCTGCTGGAGCTTGATTTCACCGCGGCCACTTCAGGCGACCCCTCGGAGCTGCGCCCGATCTTCGTGCTCGCCGACCGCCTCACGGCATCCCCTGACAACCGCTCCCGGCTGGTCGACGCCATCGAGACCGGCTACCGCGAATCCGGCGAGATCGTCTTCAGGACAGTCCCGCGCCGCCGCGACACCGAACTCCCCGAGACCTCCGAAGACCCACCTACACAGCCCGCCAGCACCTCGCTCCGCACAGATGCGTCATCTCGACCGGAGGCCCTGAGCGAACGCAGTGATTCGATGGGCCGTAGTGGAGAGACCCCTGTATTGAACAGCGCGAGGGCCGCCGGCACGAGCCAGTTACTCCCGGAAACCCTCCGCTTCTCCTCCGCCTTCGAGTGCGAGACCTGCCACCGAGCCTACCGCGAACCGGAGCCGCGTCTGTTCAGCTTCAACAACCCCTACGGCGCCTGCCCGCGTTGCCAGGGTTTCGGCAACACCATCGACTTCGACCCAAACCTCATCGTGCCCGACAAGTCCAAGTCGCTGGACGATGGCGCCATCGACCCCTGGACCAAGCCAAAGTACCGCTCCCCCTGGCATGCCGAGATGAAGCGCGCCGCACAGACAGAGGGCATTCGCACTGACATTCCCTGGTACGACCTGACCGACGCGCAGCAGCGCTTTCTGTGGGACGGCCGAGGCTCGTGGCCTGGCATCCGCGGCTTCTTTGCAGACCTCGATGGCAAGAAATACAAGCTCCACGTCCGCGTCTTTCTCTCCAAGTACCGCGGCTACGCGCCGTGTCCGGAGTGTCGCGGCCAGCGTCTACGAGCCGAAGCCCGCGCCGTCCTGCTCAAAGGCAAGAACATCTGCGAAGCCTGCGCGCTGACCATCACAGGCGCGCAGCAGTTCTTTGACGACCTCAATCTCACGCCCACGCAGGAAGAGATTGCCGGCAAGATCCTCGAAGAAACGCGCGAACGCATCGGCTTCCTCCAGCAGGTCGGCCTCGAGTACCTCACGCTCGATCGTCTCAGCTCCACGCTCTCGGGGGGCGAATCACAGCGCATTCAGCTGGCAACTTCGCTCGGTTCCCGTCTGGTCGGTGCGCTCTACGTTCTCGACGAGCCCTCGATCGGCCTCCATCCGCGCGATACCGCCAAGCTCATCCACATCCTCGAAGACCTGCGCGATCTCGGCAACACGATCCTCGTCGTCGAGCATGATCCCGACGTGATCCGTGCCGCGGACAAGCTGCTGGACATGGGCCCCGGTGCAGGCGAACTAGGTGGCCGCCTCATGGCCTCGGGTACGGTGGCCGAACTCGAGCACGATCCCAATTCCCTAACGGGCAAATACCTCTCCGGCCGTTCCGAAATCGCCGTTCCGCGCCATCGCCGCGAGCCCGGCCGCGAGAAGCTCGTTCTCCGCGGTGCCCGTGAGCACAACCTGCGCGGTGTCGACGTAGAGTTCCCGCTGGGCATGCTCACCTGCATCACCGGCGTCTCGGGCTCGGGGAAATCCACCCTCGTGCACCAGGTGCTCTACCGCGCCCTGCTCAGCGCCCTGGGCCAGGGCGAAGGTGGCGATCCAGCCCATCTCTACCGCGAGTTCTCCGGCGCTCAGTTTCTGAACGACGTCGTCCTTGTCGATCAATCGCCCATCGGCCGCACGCCTCGGTCCAACCCCGTCACGTACACCAAGGCCTTCGACCCCATCCGCGAGCTCTTCGCAGCGCAGCCTGACGCCAAACGCAAGAGCCTCACCGCGGGTTCGTTCAGCTTCAACGTCCCCGGCGGCCGCTGCGATGTCTGCGAAGGCGACGGCACAGTCACGGTCGAAATGCAGTTCCTTGCCGACGTCGAACTCCCCTGCGAAGAGTGCAACGGCACCCGGTACAAGGCCGCCGTGCTCGAGGTGAAATACAAGGGTAAAAGCATCCACGATGTACTCGGCCTCACCGTTCGCGAGGCCGTCAGCTTCTTCGCCGGCCACCCCAAAATCGTTGATAAGCTGGCCGTACTCGACGAGGTTGGCCTTGGCTACCTTCGCCTTGGTCAATCTGCAACCACGCTCTCCGGGGGTGAAGCCCAGCGCGTCAAGCTCGCTCAGCATCTTGCGCAGGTTCGTTCCGGCCCGGCGGCAAACGTCAAAAGCGATGCGGCCAAGCGCGCGGCCAGCCGCATCCTGTACATCCTCGACGAGCCTACAACGGGCCTTCATTTCGAAGACGTCGCCCGTCTTCTCGCAGCCTTCCGCAAGCTCATCGACGGAGGCGGCTCGCTGCTAGTCATCGAGCACAACCTGGACATCATCAAGTCGGCCGACTGGGTCATCGACATGGGTCCCGAAGGCGGCTCCGGCGGCGGCCAGGTGGTCGCCATCGGTACCCCGGAAGAGATTGCCGCAGTCCCCGGGTCTTACACTGGCCAATGGCTCGCCAACGTTCTCAGGGGTCGAGGTTCGGCTGATTTCCAGCAGGACATTGCCTGAGCACGTCTCGGGATCCCTTGCGGAACTTCACATCAGCTCTGCTGACTAGGACCAGCGTCGAACCACGCAGGACATCATGAATTCCCTTTTGCTCGTTGCAAGTCTCCTGGTCTTCTCCCATCCTCAGCAGCCCGCGCCCGATCCACGGCAGGCCGCCGCGGCGCAGACCAATGCGCAGGCCGAGAAGATCCGCCACGCCGAAGATCTTCTCGAGCGGGGCGACTATAAGGCCGCCCAATCGGAACTGGCCCAGCTCGCCACCGCCAAACCAAAGGACGCCCGCATCCAGTTCGACCTTGGCTTTACCCAGGAGCAGAACGGCGAAGACGCCGCGGCACGGCAGTCCTATGAAAACGCCATCGCCGCCGACGCGAACCTCGCCGAGCCCCGCGTGGCTCTGGGTCTGCTGGAAGCTCGTGCCGGACAGACCGACGCAGCGCGAAAGCAATTGGGGGCCGTATCCCAACTCTCGTCGGCCGCTCCTGGCCTGCGCGCCCGCGCCTTCCGTGCCCTCGCTCGCCTGGACCAGACGGCAAACCCGGATGGAGCTCGTCAAGACCTCACCCAGGCTATCCAGCTCACAGGGCAACAACCCGGCGACGCCGAGCTGACCGCAACTCTGACCGCCACCGCTGGCGGCAACACCGCAGACGCCGAGAACACCTACCGCTCCGCCCTGTCCCGGGACCCAGGCGATATCGCCGCCGCGGTGGAACTCAGCAGCCTGCTGCAACGGCAGGGCAAGCTCCCCGAGGCCGATGCCCTCCTGACGCCTCTACTCGCCGCCCACCCGGAAGATCCGCGCCTGGTGGCCCAGGCAGCCACCCTGTTTGCGGCCGAAGACAAGACGACCGATGCGCTCGAACTGCTGAACAAGCTGCGTGCAGCCGATCCCAATGCGGCCGCCAACCCCGCGCTGACGCGTCTCTATGCCCACCTGCTCCTGGTTTCTGGACAGGCAGCCCAGGCCGAACCGCTCTATCGCACCCTCGCCACCGCCGCGCCCGCGGACCCAACCCTGCTGGACGATCTGGGCAGCACCCTCGTCCGCGAGCAAGAGTTTCCCGAAGCGCAAGTCATCTTGAGCAAAGCCGTCGCCCAGCGCGACGCCTTTCACGACGACGCTGCCTGGGGCGAAACCCTCGGCCATCTGGCCTTTGCAGCCTCGCGCAATCACCAGCCG
>CAXTGN010000525.1:0-3951 GCA_964243455.1 uncultured Acidobacteriaceae bacterium | reverse complement strand
CGTTCCGAATTAGCATTTCGCCGTCCTGTGCGGCGCCACTACGGCAAGTAAGAGAAGGAAAGCATGTACAAGAGGTTTTTGGGAAAACCGGGTCGTCGTATGGCGGTGCTCGGCGTGAGTGTGGCCTGTCTGGGTCTGAGTGGATGCAAACACGACCCCAACAAGCAGAAGCAGAAATATCTCGAGAGCGGAAAGCGCTATGAGGGCGACGGCAAGTATCGTGAGGCCGTCATTCAGTTCTCCAATGCTCTCCGGGTCGACAAGAACTTCGCACCCGCGCACTACGAACTGGCGAAGACCTACCTCCAACTAGGGTCTGTTGTGGCGGGGTATCAGGAACTCCAGCGCACTGTGCAGTTGAACCCGTCGAACCTCCAGGCCCGATTGGATCTGGGTAACATTCTGCTGGCCGGTGGCGTTCCACAGCGTGCGAAGGAGCAGGCCACGGCGGTGCTGTCGGCGGAACCAAACAACGCCGAGGGATACGCGCTCCTGTCGCGCATTGCTCTCAAGACCGGCGACAAGGAGGAGGCGCTCAAGGACATCCAGAAGGCGATCTCCCTTAACCCGAATGACTCAAAGTTTCACACGACTCTGGGTTTGATCCAGTCGTTGACACCTGAGACACGGACCGAGGGTGAAGCGGAGTTGCAAAAGGCCGTCGTTCTGGATGCGAAGAACCCCAATGCCAGATTGGCACTCGCGGGTGTTCTGGCGAACAAGGGCGATGTGCAGGGGTCTGAACAGCAGGTCGAGGCGGCGGTTCAGGCGTCTCCGCAGGATTTGCAGGCGCGCGTGGCGCTGGCGGAGCTCTTCCTGCGCAGTGGCAACAAGGACAAGGCTGAACAGACGCTGGTTCAGGCTGTGAACGATCTGCCGGACAAAGAGCAGTCTTCGGAGGTCCTGCTGACGTATTACGTTCGCACGGGGCAGGCGGATCGAGCAGAGGGCGTCTTTGCCGATCTGCGCGGGAAGCACCCGAAGAGCGTTCCCATCCAGATCAGCTATGCACGTGTGCTTGTAGCTCGTGGAAAGTGGGATCAGGCTGCGGATGCAGTGAAGGCGCTCAGCAAATCGAACGGCAGCAACCCTCAGGTTGCGCGACTGAATGCAGAATTGCTGCTGCACGCCAACAAGATCCGGGAGGCGTTCACGCTTCTGCAGAAGGCCGCCGGTAATGCCCCGGACGACGTTCGCTTGCAGATCCTTCTGGCGAGGACGGCGCAGGCACTCGGCAATGCGAGTGCAGCTGAAGCAGCTTTCCAGCAGGCGGCCCGCCTCGACCCCTTGAGCCTCGATGCCTCCCGGGGAATGGCGGACATGGCGATGAGCCGCAAGGACTACATCCAGCTGTCCCAGCTAGCCGAGAAGGCCATCGCTGCGCATCCCAGTGCCCCGGACGGCTATCTATGGAGAGGGTCGGTAGAAGGATCACAGCAAGAGCTGGACAAGGCCGAGGCAGACTTTAAAGAAGCCTTGAAGAGAGATCCAAACAATGTGGCCGCTCAGATGGACCTTGGGGCACTTGAGCTGAACCAGAAGCATGAGAGCCAGGGGCGCGCCATTTTGGAGCAGGTCCTGGAAAAGAATCCAAGCCTGATTGCGGCGCTGAACATGCTTGTCAGGGAGGACCTTCAGGACAAGCAACCGGAGAAGGCGCTGGCCAGAGTGCAGGCGCAACTGGCCAAAATGCCGAACAGTCCGGCACTGTACACGGACCTTGCACAGCTGCAGTTGCAAACGAAGGATTTCGCCGGAGCCCAGGCGAATGCGCAAAAGGCGTTACAGCTCGATAAGGATTACGGCCCGGCAGTCGAGACGTACGCGCAGTCTGCCGTAGCTACCGGTAATACGGATGGGGCGATCGCTGCTTGGCAGAACTGGATTACTGCACATCCGTCGGACGCACGTGCGCAGACGCTGACAGGCAGTTTGGAAGAGACGAAGGGCGACGTCAACAAGGCGATGGATTACTACAAGAAAGCGCTGCAACTGGATCCTTCGCAAGCCGTTGCAGCCAACAATTTAGCCTTTCTGATGGTGGAGAATGGTGAGAATTCCGATGTGGCGCTGAGTTACGCGCAGAATGCACGGCGAGCGATGCCTTCGGCTCCGAATACCGCAGATACGCTGGCCTGGGTGTATTACCACAAAGGTACCTACTCCCTTGCACGCGATCTGCTGCAGGATGCCGTGAAACAGAGCCCAAACGATGCTTCCATCCACTATCACCTTGGTTTAACGCTCAATAAAATGGGTGACAAGTCCGGGGCGGCTTCTGAGTTGAAGAAAGCAGCCGACCTCGCGCCGAACACGCAGACCGGGAAGCAGGCGAGCGATGCGTTAAGTCACTTAGGCGCTTAGCTCCGAGGGCGGACGTGAAGGATCCATACTCACGGAAGACGTGAGTGTGGATCCTTCACCTATCGTGCATAGGGCTCGTCGGCTTTTCTCGTTCGTGCGCTAGGTCGCAGCTTGATCCATCGAACCGGGATCCGGAGAAGATAGCAGGGATTGTTTACCCCTGGGCGCCGGTCGCTCCCAAAGGCAGAAAGCAGATTCCTCCGCTGCGCGGCGGAATGACAAGCCACGAGATGGATGGCGAGAACAATAGATGGTCGGCAAAGTAGGCCGGAACAGCCTCGAGTACCCACTCCAGCCGGCACACAAGCTCTTATGAGTGCAGCAGTTCTGAGAAGATTTTTGCCACGTTGCGCATCATGGCCGCAGAGCTGAACCTTTCCTCAACGGCAGTTCGCCCACCCGCGCCGAGGCATTCTGCCAGCTCCGCGTTATCCAGTAGACGTTCGATTGCGTCTGCCAAGGCCGCCGCGTTCTCCGGCGGGAGAATCAGGCCGCTCTTTCCGTTCTGGATCGCTTCAGCATTGCCGCCTACGTCGGTTGCGATGGCAGGTACACCGGCGGCCATGGCTTCGATGAGGGCATTGGAAAACCCCTCGCTGCGAGAGGGAAGGACAAAGATGGTTGCCTTCGCCAGATAACGACGAAGGTCGGAGATTTTGCCGACGAAGTGGAAGGCATCGGACAAGCCTAGGGCAGCCACTTGCTCCTGAAGCTCCTGGTAGTAGTCCTGTTCCAGCACCTCGCCGGCCACAGTGAATTGCGTACCTGGATGCCGCTTGCTGACCTCGTACGCTGCCTGAACCAGCAGATCATGTCCCTTCACCCGGCGAATGTTGCCGATGGTCGTAACCACTGGGGGTTGCGCCCGCGGTGACAGGGCGGATTGGGGGGTTACTTCGTCGAGATCCAGTCCGTTATGAACGACATGCACCCTCGAGCGAGACACCCGGTCCACGGTGGTGACGTGCTCCGCGACGCGTGCGGAGACCGCGATCACTGCATGGGGAAAGCGTCGCAGAAGCCGATAGGCGAGTTTGTGCTTGTGGGTTCGCAAAATGCCCATGTCGCGACGGCTCCAAACCAGCTTTGCATTGGAAAAGAGGCGCGTGATGAACCCTGCCCAGATGTCTGAACTTTCAAAAAAAGTCTGGACGATACGCACTTCCTGTGTTCGGAGAAAGCGACGCAGGGCAACGGCGCCCCGCAGTGCATCCAGACCATAGGTATTGGTCAGCGGCAGGAGGTACACCGGGCAGGGTGCCTCGCCCAGGCAAAACTCACTTTGTGGATGCAGCGCGAACGTAAGGATGGAAGTCCGGTAGCCGTACTGCGGAAGAAGAGCCGCCAGCCGGAGGACGATTCGCTCGCCACCGCCCAAGGCTTTGGGAAAGCCGTCGACAACGAGCAAGACGTGAGGCAACGTACGTTGTGATTCGGGGCCGACCATGGGCGGGCCGGCTGCGACGAGCTGGATCTGGGACATAGCCGATGCTGAACTCAGGAGGCGAAGGCGTAGCGCGTGGGCTGTGGGCGGCTGGCGCGTTCTTCCGAAGGAAGACCTGCGGGCTTGCTCAATTCACTTGCACG
>CAXTGN010000524.1:0-3975 GCA_964243455.1 uncultured Acidobacteriaceae bacterium | reverse complement strand
CGAGACGGTGCAGCGCTTCATCCCGCTGATGACCTCTCTATCGCTCTCTGAGGTGCTGGCGCAGCCGTGGGTGCAGGAGCTTGTGGGGCCGCTGCTGGAGCGGCATTGGCAGGGTGTCGAGCTGCTGCGCGAGCGAGCCCATCTGGACGGTGGCGTGATCGAGTTCGACATCACTGACCAGCCCAGCGAAGGCTATAACAAGTTCATCCCGTACTACCTGAATCCCGAGGGCACGTATAACGTGGGCCTGTCGAAGTCGAGCTTCCGGACGAAGATCTCGGTGGGTACGAATCCGTGGACGAAGAAGCCTGCTGAGGAGCTGGCAAATATCTCGGCTATCTGCGAGCGCTGGGGCGGCGGTGGCCATGCGCGTGTGGGGGCGATCAGCTTTCCTGTGGATCAGGAGGATGAGGCCAGAGCGGTGGCGCAGGAGATTGCGGCTGAGCTGCGAAGGGGCTGAGATCAGTCATAAACGCTGAGCGCCAGAACAGTGGGCATGCCTAGCTTGAGCCATCGCCAGTTCACGGAGGGCTGTGCACTCGGAGGAGCGTTCGGCGACGCTGATGGCTTCTGAAGCTGCTTGAGGCGTCGCTCTGCGCCATTCGTACGGTCTACAATCTCTTTCCAGAGCGTGGCACTGCTTAGAAGAGCTTCTGGATCTCCTGCCAATCTATAAAGCACTCCGTCTGATCGTCGAGTGCGATGAACTCGATGGGTTCGGCCTCGCGGAGCCGTCCTTTGCTGAAGACGGAAAAGCTCTCGTTTTGTGGATCAATGACGAAGATGTTTTTGACGCCCATAGCCTCATAATCGCGCAGCTTCCTGAAGATGCGCGGATAGCGATCCTCCGGGGAGATCACTTCGATGACTGCCGCCGGTGGTTCAGTAACCATCGTCCCGTTGAGCTTATCGGTCGTGACAACCGTTACGTCAGGCACACGATAGTTCTCCGACGTAACCTGTACTCGAACCTCCGGTAGGGCACGCAAGTTCCAGGCTTTCTGGTTGCTGCGAAACCAGGCGAGTAGTGCATCTTGCCAGCGTCCGTGGCAAATCTCTCCCACGTTTCGATCCTCAATCCGGCCGTCAACGTAGTCGACATCAGGTTCAAAACAACCACGGAGATACTCCTCCTTGGTCATCAGTTTTCGGTCTTCGAAGGTTAGAGTATGAGCTGCCACGCTGAACCCTCCTTAGCCTGAATGCTACAGCAGCTTTAGCTCGCAGGTCTGACCATTCCCGTCGGGCTTCTCGTTGGTCTGGATGCCCGCTGTTTACAACTTCAGGTGCAGCTTCGTGATGTCGTTGAACATGACGAAGACCGCGAACAGGATCAGGCACACAAAGGCTACCTGGTACACACGTTCCTTGATGGTCTGGTTCACGTCGCGGCGCATCAGCGCTTCGATCAGCAGGAACAGGATCATGCCGCCGTCCAACACGGGGAAGGGCAGGAGGTTCATGATGCCGAGGTTGATCGAGATCGAGCTCATCAGGCGCAGCAGCGTCCAGTGGCTGTCGCGGGCGGCGACGTCGATCATCTGGGCCATCCCGACCGGACCGCTGACGGACTTCACCGCGACCTGGCGGGTAAACATGCCCTTCAGCACACGCAGGATCAGCGTGCTGTCGTCGGCGTTGTCCTGAGCGGACTGCTTCATGGACTGACCGAGCGGCAGCTTGACCACGTCGATGGGCGGACGCTGCGCTTCAAAGCCCAGCCGATAGGCGGCGTCGCTGCCCGGGACCGGCATCTTGCGCGGTGTGATGGGCAGCCGCATGGGCTCGCCGTTGCGCTCGATCGAGAGCACGGACGGTGCCCCGGCACGGTCCTTCAGGTAGGCAAGCAGTGCCTGGATGCCGTGCGGCTGGAAGTTGTCGATGCGGAGCACGCGATCTCCGGGAAGCAGACCCGCTTGTGCCGCCGGTGTATCGCCCGACACGGCTTTAACGGTGATCGGTGCGGTCTGCTCGCGGGGCAGAAGGCCGAGGCCGCCCAGCATGTCGTCGCCAGAGGGGCCGGCGTCGTCCACAGCGGGCGTCCTCACGGTGCCGGTGCGGACCTGACCGGCATGCTCAAAGGTGAACGGCACGGTCTGGTTGGAGCGGAGAACAGTCTCGTCCAGGAAGCGCAGCCAGGTGGGTGTCTCGTGGCCGTTCAGGCTCAGCATGGTGTCGCCGGGCTGCACGCCCTGCTGGCTGGCCGAGGTGCCCGCAGGCACGTAGTCGACCACGGCGGGGCTGTTCAGAAACTGCCCGACCTCGTGGTGGAAGTGCGCGACGATCGTAAGCAGGACGAAAGAGAGAAGAAAATTCGCGACGGGGCCGGCGAGCACGATGAGGGCACGTTGCCAGCGCGGGTGCGCGTTAAAATCACCGGGGTCCGCGGCGGCCTCGCCGGGCTGGTCGCCGGCGAATTTTACATAGCCGCCGAAGGGCAGCAGGTTGATGCGGTAGTCCGTTCCACCGCGCACGATGCCGAAGAGTCGTGTGCCGAAGCCGATGGCAAAGGCCTCGACGCGCACCCGACAGGCCTTTGCCATCGCAAAGTGGCCAAACTCGTGAACCAGCACCATGAAGCCGAGTACGATCAGGAACTCGACGATGACCTGAAGAAAATGCATGCGGGCGGTGGAGACCTCGTGGTGGTACTGGCTGAAGCGCTACGCGGGAACCGCCAGGGCTTCGCGTGCCTGCTCGCGGGCCTGTGCGTCCAGGGCCAGCACCTCGCTGATGGACGCGGGTGAGGCCGCCGGCGTGAGCGCCAGAACCTGTTCGATTGTACGCGGGATGCCCAAGAAGGGCAGATGACCCGAAAGGAAGGCGTCTACGGCTATCTCGTCAGCCGCGTTCAGGGCGATGCAATGCGCCTGGCTCCTCCCAGCGGCTTCATAGGCGAGGCGAAGGCATGGAAAACGCTCGAAGTCGGGCTGCCCGAAATCGAGTTGGCGCAGCGTGGTCATGTCGAAGGTGAGCTCGCTCGGGATGCGCTCCGGCCAGCTCAGCGCATACAGGATCGGCAGGCGCATGTCCGTCACGGAAATCTGCGCAAGGATCGACCCGTCGACGTATTCAACCAGCGAATGGATCGTCGATTGCGGGTGGACGGTGACGCGGACACGCTCGGGAGGCAGGTTGAAGAGGCGGCAGGCCTCGATGATCTCCAGGCCCTTGTTGAGCATGGTCGCGGAGTCGATCGTGATGCGCTGGCCCATGTTCCAGGTCGGGTGCTTGAGGGCCTGGGCCGGCGTGATGTGCTCGAAGTCGGCCAGCGGCGTGTTGCGGAACGGGCCACCGGAGGCCGTGAGCCAGATCTGTCTGACCTCGTCCGGTTCGCCGCCGCGCAGACACTGGTGGATCGCGTTGTGTTCGGAGTCTATGGGAAGCAGGATCGTGCCGCGCTCACGGGCGGCGGCGAGGATCAGGTCGCCGGCGGCGACGAGACACTCCTTGTTGGCAAGGCCGACGGTCTTGCCGGCGAGCACGGCGGCATAGGTGGCTTCGAGGCCCGCGACGCCGACGATGGCGGAGACGACAAAGTCTGCCTCGGGCAGGGTGGCTACGCGCACGGTGCCTGCCGTGCCGTGGGTGACCTCAACGCCGGTGGTGCCCGCCTCGCGAAAACTTGTGCTGAGCTGGTCCGCGAGTTGCTCCGTGGCGAGAGAGATGACCTGCGGCCGCCAGCGCTGGGCCTGCGCAAAGGCCAGATCGAGGTTGGAGCCGGCGGCGAGGGCAACGGGCCGAAAGCGGTCCGGGTAAGTCTCGCAGAGGTTCAGGGTCGACTGGCCGATGGAGCCTGTGGAGCCGAGGAGAGCGATGTTCTTCACGATACTCATTGTCGCAAAGTCGGCGCGTGAGGCGGTCAGCGGGTGAAGCGGTCAGCGAGTAAAGCGGTCAGCGGGTGAAGCGTCACCTAGGAGCTAGGAGCTAGGAGCTAGGAGCTAGGAGCTAGGAGCTAGGAGCTAGGAGCTAGGA
>CAXTGN010000523.1:0-3978 GCA_964243455.1 uncultured Acidobacteriaceae bacterium | reverse complement strand
GGCCCATGACACCGTCGTTGCCGGGATAGAAGTTGTTCTATTGATACCGCAGGATATCCACCCCGGCCCGGATGGTGTGAGCCCGGAACTGGAAGGTTATGTTGTCGCCGTAGGTGAAGGTGTTGTCGATAAGACTGCTGCCACCACCGAAGGTGCCCAGCGCTGTGAGGTACGTCTGGTTTGCGACGGAGTAGCCGCTTGGCGCGCCGCCAGTTGCGCCGAAGTCCTGCAACGTAAACCCGGCGTACGGCTGAGCATAATTGATTCCGACGAGCGAGTTACCGCTGGTGCCAAAGGCTCCAGTCGGGTCCACGGGCACGCCTTGAGTCCAGCGCACACGCGACCAGCCCGCCCGGAACTCGTTCACGATTGAGGACGAGAACGTGTGGACCCCGTTGAAGGCGACGCCCTTGAATGGATAATCGTTCGTGGTTGGAAAGGTGATCGCAATCGCGGTACCGGGGGTCGCGTCGGAAGTCTCTCCCTGGGAGTAGCGGGCCATCAGACTGTCACGATTGCTGATCTTGACATCGACTTTGACGTCGCCCTGGTCATTGCGCACCTTGTTCTTGTAAGAGCCCACATAGTTGTCCTGCACGATGCCGTCGCGGGGCGCCTGGTTCGGCAAGGGATATAACTCCGGATGAGCGAACAAAAATTGCGCCACGGGATTGGTGATCGGTACCTGATTGCCAGCGTAGGGGACGATACCGGAACCCTGGACGAAGTGGTAAAGCTGTACCGGGATGGCAGAAAAATCGCCAGTGCGGAAGGCTGCCGGGAAAACGCTGGCCGCTTGTGTGCCACCGGTCTGATATCGCGCGCCTTCGTAGTCGGCAAAGAAGAAGAGCTTATTTTTGATGACCGGGCCACCAATGGTGCCGCCGAAGATCGTCTGGGTGAAGGGCTGCTTGGCTACACCGGAGAAGTTGTTGGCTCACGAGTTGGCGTCGAGGTTGTAGTTTTTGAGAAAGCCGAATGCCGAACCATGGAACTGGTTGGTGCCGCTCTTCAGCACGGTGATGATGCCGCCGCCGTTCACGTTGCCGTACTCGGCCGGCGCGTTGGAGGTGACCACGATGAGATTTTCAATAGCGTCCGGGCTTGGGTTGTAGCCGATGACGTTGTTGATCGTCTCGTTGATCTCGACGCCATCCAGAAGATAGTTGTTCGTCTGGTTGCGGTTGCCGTTGATGGAGACCTGACCGCCCTGGTTCGTGTCGCGCTCAATGGCGTTGGTGCCCGTCATGGCGGTGGGCTGCGTGGTCACGGCGCCCGGCAGGAACTCAGTTCGACGAGAAATTCCGATCGTTGATCGGCATGTTCTGGATGGTGTTTGCCGTAAACGTGCCGGAGATGGTGGCGTTTTCGGTATCGAGGATGGGTTGCAGGGTATCCGTGACGGTCACGGTCTCGTTGCCACCTCCCGCTCCGAGGTGCGCATCGATCTTCGCGACCTGGTTCACTTCCAATGTGAACGGGCCCGAGGCGAAGTTCTGGAAACCGTTGCTCTTGACGCTGATGATGTACTGCCCGATTTGAAGAAAGCGAATCGAGTACTCACCTGACGCGTTCGCGGTCGAGGTGGTTTCGACGCCCGTGGCCGTGTTCTTCGCCGTAACGGTGGCGTTCGGCAGGACGGCGCCGGAGGCGTCGGTCACGAGCCCGTTGACCGTTCCGGTAATCTTCTGCGCATGAAGCGGGGAAGCTGCCACGAGACAGGCAGCAGCCGCAGTCCAAACTCCGAGGGGATGAAGATGCCTTTGGCGCATCGGGTACTCCTAAGCAGAAGGGTTGCGGAGCAAAGTGATTGACTCAGGCGGACCTGAACAGTTTTCTTGTTGGAATAAGGTCACTTAAATCGCCGGATGCTTTGTGTTCAAGAGAGCGGCACGATTTCGCCCTGCAAACGGCTGATGAAAACGATTTCCTGTTCGGGCCAGGGAGCCGCGAACCAGAAATGGAGGTGGCTCATGCGCGGGCGAGAGCGCGTCGAGCGTTGTCTCGCAGCGGGGGTACGGTCGCCCTTCGGAACGGATTGGCGACTCAGAAAGGATCGGGCTGGTATGCTCCCCTCAGCATGGCGGCTGGAACGTTTCCCCCAACAGTAGATAAGCCGGAGAGTGGCGTGGCGCGCGGCGCAACGGTGGCGCTCGTGCTGCTGACGGCGATGAACGTGGTGAACTACCTTGACCGGTACATCCTGCCTTCGGTGCAGGAACAGATCAAAGGCGAGTTCCACATCAGCGACGACCAGATTGGGACGTTGACGTTCTGGTTCATGATCGCGTACATGTGCGCTTCGCCGATCACGGGATGGCTGGGTGACCGGTTCCCGCGCAAGCCGATGATTGTGGCTGCGGGACTAGCGATTGCGGCGATGAACTTCCTGACGGCCCATGTGCACAACTATGACTCGCTGAATGTGCGACATGCGGCACTTGGCATTGGCGAGGCGTGTTTTGGTATCTTTGCGCCGGCGTTGCTAGCGGACCTCTACGGCGAAGGGCAGCGCAACCGCGTACTGACCATCTTCAATCTGGCCATCCCGTTTGGGGCCGCGCTGGGCTATAAGGCCGGGGCATGGGTCGGGACACACTACGGATGGCGCGAGTCTTTCATCGCTTCGGCTGTGCCAGGGGCGATTGTGGCGCTGCTGATTTTCTTTTTTATGCGGGAGCCGGAGCGCGCTGCGAGCGAGGGAGGCGACAAGGCCAAGGTGGAGAAGGGGACGGTCCTTTCGCTGCTGAAGAATGGGGCATACCTGAGCTCGATTCTGGGCTATGCGGCGGTCACGTTCTCGCTGGGTGGGATCTCGTGGTGGATGCCGTCCTTTCTGCAGCGCGTGGCGGGGTACTCGCAGGATGCGGCCGGCAATGTGATGGGACCGTTGATCGTGGTGGCCGGCATTGGGGGAACGGCAGCGGGTGGAGCGCTGGCGCAGTGGTGGTCGAAGAAGACGGGCAAGGCGCTTTACCTAGTGCCGGCGCTGAGCGCGGTATTGACGATTCCGCCGGCTATGGTGTGTTTTTTTGGACCGAAGGGGATGATTGTGCCATCGCTTTTTGCGGCCGTGTTCTTGATCTTCCTCGGGACGGGGCCTGTAAACGCGGCCACGCTGAACGCGGTGCCGGCAAACCTGCGAGCAACGGCGATGGCGGGGCAATTGCTGGTGATCCATCTGTTGGGCGATACGACTTCGCCGAAGATCATTGGGATCCTGAGCGATCGCTATAACCTGCGCGTGGGCCTGGCGGCGACGCTGGTGACGCTGGCCATTGGTTCGGTGATCTTCTTTGTGGGGGCGCGATTTGCGCCGCCGCTGGATGATTCGGTACAGGGTGCTCCCGCGGCGGCTTAGCGCGTGCGACACCTTCACGAGCTGTTGCGATGGCTGCCGCACCTGGGCGAGGGCTGGCTCCGGGCGCTGGAGTGGAGTGACTGGGCTCTGGCGGCGGTGTGGTGCGTGCGAACGCGCACTCTGATGAACCGCCTGGGCGAGGTTCCGGACCTGAGTGAAATCCGGTGGGACCTGTGCCCTGTGAGCGCGCCGGGGCTGATGGTTGTGGTGCCTGCCAGGGATGAGGCCGAGACAATACAGCCTGCGATGGAGACGCTGCTGGCGCAGGACTATCTGTGGCTGCGGATCCTGGCTGTGGATGACAGGTCGACCGATGGGACCGGGCAGATGCTGGAAGAGATGGCGGCGCGGCGACCGGAACGCCTGGGCGTGGTGCACCTGACCGAGGAGGCCGAGGGCTGGATCGCGAAAACGTTTGCCATGGAGGCGGCTGCGCGGCAGAGCCGGTCGGAGTGGCTGCTGTTTACGGATGCGGATGTGTGGTTTTCGCCGAGCGTACTGCGGCGGGCGCTGGCCTATGCGGAAATGAGCCGAGCCGACCACCTGGTGGTGTTGCCGTCTGTGGTGATTCGGGGCTGGGGCTCGAGCGTGCTGCTGGGGTTCTTGAGTGTGCTTGG
>CAXTGN010000522.1:0-4006 GCA_964243455.1 uncultured Acidobacteriaceae bacterium | reverse complement strand
GACTCCAAAGTCTTCATTGCTCCCGGCGATCAGGCCGCGAAAGACCGGCTGACACAGCTTCCTGTCTTTGTGCCTGCCGCTGACTTGGACAAGGCCAAGCAGGAAGCAGCCACCGCCAAAGCAGCCCAGGCAGCGGAGTTGAAGGCCGAAGAGACAAAGGCCGAGCAGTACCGAAGCCAATATCCGGGCAATCTCCACTTCGATTACACCTGGGACCAATCAAAGGGCAAGTCTCTCGGTCTTCAACAGATATGGCGCGACGACAAGTTCACGTATCTACGCGGCCAATTCCAGGAGACGCCGGCGCTCTACGAGCTGAAGGACGGCAAGCCTTCCTTGATCAATTTCGACTTCGCGGGCGGCCTCTACACCGTGCCCAAAGAGGTCTCCCACGGCTATCTCACCATCGGCAAAAAGAGGGTCGAGTTCGATCGCACCGCGGAGGTGAAGTAAACCATGGCCGACATCACGCCCAACCCCGGTTCCGTTTCGCCGCAGCCAGTCTCCTCCGCACCCATCCGGAAGCGCATTCCGCTGGTCTGGGTTCTCGTCGCCATCGTCGCCCTGATCGGAATAGCCAACCTCGGCAGCCTGCTCGGCGGGAAAGGGAAGCAGGCCTCGAGAAGCAACCTCAGCACCCAGCCCTCAACGGTATCGCCTCAGCAGCTCCGGAGTTACCAGGCACAGCAGGCCAACGAGGCCCGCCATGACGCCGAGCTCCGCCAGCAAACCCAGCAGCAAGCAGCCCTCGCCCAGGGACAACAGCTTCCCAGCTATGCCGAGGCGCAGGTTCCCGGCCCCGAAGCCGACAATGCCGCGCCTATGACCGCAGCACAGCGCCAGGCGATCTACGCAGGCAGCCCCAACGCACCGCAGCGCACCTCCGGTGCTTCGCAGGCCCATGCCGAGGCCCAGCAGCGGCAACTCGCCCGCGAGAAGCTCCACCAGGACGCGCTTGCCTCTGACACCGTGGCCATCGACTTCAGTGGGCAGGGAAGCTCCGCAAAGCCCACCGCCGTCCTCGCCGAGAACGAGCAGGGTTCAACCTCCGCGACCGGCGACGAGACCAGCAGGGGACCTTCCGCGTCCGGCTCTCAGCCAGCGCTCCAGCACGTTGCAGCGGATCGCAGCGACCGCAAGGTGGATCCGACCGCCAAAGCTGACCCGATGGGCGCCTATCCCTTCGACAGCTACGACGGCCAGCTCTATCGCGTATTCGAGGGCACCGTTCTGGAGGGCGTTGTCACGAACCATATCGACGGCGCTTTTTCCGGCCCCATCCTCGTCATGCTGACGACGGATTACTACTCCCACGACCACCAGCAGCTCCTCATGCCGCAGGGCACGCGCCTGATCGGCACAGTGCAGGGCGTCAGCGGTCAGGGCCAGCGCAAGCTCATGGTCACCTTCCATCGCGCCGTCTGCCCGGATGGCTTCTCACTCGACTTCGACAAGTACGTCGGTCTGGACCCGATCGGCACCACCGGCCTCGCCGGCAAGGTGAACAACCACTACCTTTCGAGCTTCGCCGCGGCAGCCGTGGTCGGCGGGATCGGCGGCCTCGCCCAGATCGGCAACAGCGGCAGCATCTTGACCGCGGACGCGCAGATCCGCAACGGCATCAGCCAGGAATCCGCGCAGGAATCCGAGCAGATCCTGAACAAGTTCCTGAACCGCCTGCCCACGATCTCCTTGAAAGAGGGCAGCCGCGCCCGGGTCTACATTAGCCGCGACATCCTGATCCCTTCCTACGCGGAGCATCGCGTGGAACCCACGCTTTAGAGCGCGGGGCCTGCGCCGAGTACTTCGGCGCGTACACAAACCTGCGAAGGCTAACCGCCCGAGCCCTCACCGCAGCGCACTTCCCGGTACAGGAGCCGCATGAAGCTGACACCCAAAATGCGCCGCAACCTCATCCTCGGAGGCGTGGCCTTTGGCCTCGTCGCCACACCGAGCTTCGCTCTGTTCGGCATCGGAGACGTCGTCTTCGACCCAACCAACTACGCGGAGCTGATCACTCAGGCCAGCACGGCCTACAGCCACCTCAAGGCATTCCAGGCCAACGTCACCCACTTCAGCATGAAGAACCAGTGGATGACGGCCAAGAACCAGCTCGAGCACGTTCCGTTCAAGAACGTGTTCGGCGAGACGAACGGCATGGACACCGCCCTGACCACCAACAACGCGCCCGCCGCGGCCGCTGCATGGCAGAACGCCACTGTGCAGATGAACAGCGGTGCGACCACTTACCTTGCGTCGCAGAACCCCGGAAGCGCCAGCCGTTCTCAGCTGGCGATGGTCGAGGCCATGGACGCAAGCTCGCCCCAGTGCATGAATGCGGTTGGTGCCTACCGGGCCGCCGTTGCCGCCAACTCCCAGGCTGAGAGCTCCCTCCAGAGCGCCCAGACGGACAGCGGGGACGACACAAACAGCGAGGTCCAGCAGCTCAACCTCGTCAACGCCGCCCAGGCACAGCAGCTGGTGGAGATGAAGCAGCAAGGCATGCTCCACGCCTGCCTCGCCCAGCAGATGGCTGTCGCCAACATGCAGCAGCGCAATGCAGCCGCCGATGACCTGAACACCAAGGGATTCGTGCAGCAGCAGCACCAGGTCAACAGCGCTTACGCCACGGGTGGTTCCGACACCTGGACCACCTACCTCCCATAACCGGCACCCCAACCCGGCCGCGGAGACGTCCCCGGCCGGCACTTTCAAGAGGTTCCCATGCTCAAGGTCATCAATACCAAGCTCCTCATCGCCATCCTCGTCGCCCTGGGGGTGATCGGCGGTGTGCTCGTCCACATCCGCAACGCCAGCGAGCGCTCAGCGCAGATCCTCCAGGAGCAGCAGGACGCAACGGAAGCCGCTCGGAAGCACGACGAAGAAACCAAGGAGTTCGTGCGCAAGCAGCACCAGAAGAACAGCGCCTACCGAACCAACGGCTCTGACACGCTCAAGAACTACATCCCCTAAACCCCCTCCGGAGACGCCCGCATCATGGTCCTGCATGCCTCAGCACCGCTCCCAGCCTTCATCTTCCAGTCCGCGGCTGGCACGAATTGGCTTTCCGTCTTCGCGCAGAACCTGACCAACCTGACGACGCAGAACGGCAACGCCTTGACCAGCTTCGGGATGGCCGAGCTGAGCTTCATCTCGGTCATGATGCTGGTCTCCATGGTGGTGCGCTGGAGCACGGCCACCATGAGCTTCGGCCTGCACAATGAGCCGCTCCGGGCCGGGGACCTGGTGCAGTTCATGCTCCGGCTGATCTTCTGTCTACTCGCGGAGAATTACTGGACCAACCCGCTCCCCGGCGCTTCCTTCGGGCTCAATCACCTGTTCAGCTACCTCGCCGAAGCAATCTCCCAGGTGATCGACCAGCACGCACTCTCCAATCTCCAGCAGCTCCTTAAGACACTCGGCGAAGGCACCGCCATGCCCTCGATCACGGCGCCAATGGAGCTCCTCTGTTACTTCTTTGTCCAGGTCACGCTGGGCTGGTCTTCGGCCATCCTGTTCCTCATCAACATCTCGGGCTTCATCCTCTACGGCGTCGCCGCCCTGTTCGGGCCGGTGTTCATTCCGCTCTACATGACCAGCACGTTCCGCGGGAAGTTCCTGCACTTCGTGGACGCGCTGCTGTCCCTCGCGATGATCCGGGCCGTAGCCACCGCCTTCATCTACGTCTGGGGCGGCGCGATGCAGGCCTTCGTCCTCCAGACGTTCCAGAGCGACTACTCCATGAAGATGTGGCTCGCCAACCTGGTGCCAACCATGGCCCTCTTTCTCGCCTTCTCTATCAACCTGCTTTTCGTTCCGAGCCTCACCCAGATGATCTTCGGTGGCGGAGCCGGCGCTGCCGAGCGACTCGATGCTGTGATCTCCAAAGTTGGCGCAATCGTCTCGCTGGCCGCCTAAGACCTATGCCATTCCTTCTTCTCGCCATCTTCCTGAAAGGCCCGGCCTGGCTCAAGGCGTTCTGAAAGGCCCGGCCTGGCTCAAGGCG
>CAXTGN010000521.1:3396-4010 GCA_964243455.1 uncultured Acidobacteriaceae bacterium | reverse complement strand
CCCTCACCGCCCAGGTCCTCACCGACGCCCGCTCGCAGCCCGAGGCCGCCCAGCACCACATCGGCCTCCTCACCGACGCCCGCGACCGCATCCAGACCCGTCTCGCCGCCGTCGAGTCCCAGCTTTCCACCCTGCGCGCCAGCCAGTCCGCCGATATCGACCACCGCGACCAGCAGGGCCCACCCCGCGCCATCCGCCACCGCCTCCCCGCCGAGCGCGCCTCCCTCACCCACAAATTCAACATCGCCGGCCACGAGGGCTACGTCACCGTCGGCCTCTACCCCAACGGCTGCCCCGGCGAAATCTTCATCCGCATGGCCAAAGAAGGCTCCACCATCTCCGGCCTCATGGACAGCTTCGCCACCGCCATCTCCCTCGCCCTCCAGCACGGCGTCCCCCTCAAGGTCCTCGCCGAAAAGTTCGCCCATACCCGTTTCGAGCCCTCCGGCTGGACCGGCAATGAAGAAATCGGCTACGCCAAATCCATCATGGATTACCTCTTCCGCTGGATGCAGCTCCGCTTCCTCTCCGGCCACCAGCTCAGCCTCTTCCAGGGCCTGAACCCCACAGCCTCCGGCTCCCTCACCCCGGCCTCTGAAGCTGTCATCCTGAGC
>CAXTGN010000521.1:0-3386 GCA_964243455.1 uncultured Acidobacteriaceae bacterium | reverse complement strand
CCCTCACCCCCGGTGCCCCTGCTGCCCCTGCCTCCTTGTTGTCATCCTCCGCAGGGGAATCCGCGTCTGCCCCGTCCATGGCGCAGCCATGGGTGGGTTCAGCCCCCGCCCAAACTCCGGGAGCGCACACCATCCCCGTCGCCGGCCACGTCACCGCCCCCGACAACACCGTCACCCTCACCGACCAGCTCGAACACGAGCAGGCCCTGTCCTCCCGCATCCACGCAGAGGGTTCCGCCTTCGGCACCCCCGACTACGCCGACCGCACCCCACCCCAGGCCGGCATCGCCCCCGACCTCGCCGCCCGCTCTGGCCTCAACGGCAACGGGTCTTCTTTGTTGGCATCCCCGGAACGGGGATCTGCGTCTTCCTTGCCGCAGGACCGCGGCATCTTCCACGCCGCCACCGCCATGCAATCCCTCTACGACATGGGCGACGCCCCCAGCTGCTCCACCTGCGGCGCCATTATGACCCGCAACGGCAGCTGCTACCGCTGCATGGAATGCGGCTCCACCTCCGGCTGCTCCTAAAAGTAGCTGCGATTGCCCTGTATATCGGACCAACCTGCGATAATCACTTCATGAACCCCGCCCGGCTTAGGGCGGGGTTTCTCTTGTCACTTTGGGAATCAGGGTGTAACACTGTTGTACTCTCCCGCATTTGCCGTAAGTGCGGGAGAATGGGCATGGAGTTGGAAGCGCCTCCGGTCCACGTGCATCAGAATTAAGAGGACCGTCCCGCTGGGAGACCGGCGGATCGGACGAACAAAAAGGATTGCATGAATTCAGCAGCGGTCGCGCCTGTGTCGGAAAAATCAAACGCAGACGAGTCGTTGGCATTTCTCGCGTTCAGGGGGGAGAGGACTCCCGCAAGCCTGTCGCAGGTAGCCGAAGACGCACTGCACGGTGTAGCAGCTTTGGTCCTGCCCCTCATCGCTCAAACTGTCAGCGCTCGAAACGCAGAAGAATTCGAGGCTTCAGAAGCAGAAGTCTTTCCAAAGTACATGGCTTTCCTGACCGCTTACGGCAGCATAGTTTGTGCAAGCCTTTCCAAGCGAGCGGTGAAGCAGGCGAGCTATGAGTCGCTTTTGGACCTCGAAGCGCATTTCAGAAACTGCGCCTTAGAGGCATTTGGCCAGCAGATAAAGGACCAAGCAATTTTTGCGGCTTGGACCCTCCGTCAGATTAACGAGCTCGTGGGCAAAGTTGACTCTGAACCGGCCCTAGCTGGCGAAAGACGTTCTCAAGAGCGCGAGCTCATTCTGCGATTTCGCTTTCGTGCTCTGCAGACTCGCTTTAGCCTTGATTGCCTGCTAGTGGCCATGAAGCAGAACATAGGGTTATATCCCGATGTTCTTGCTCTAATTTCAGAGAGGCTGCGAGCCATAGTGAACGCTTATGGACATGTGCGCGAGGGCCATGAACTGCGAAAAACACTTCAGAAGCCAGAAGTCGTTCCAATTGAGTGGGACGAAGAGGATGAACTGCTTCTTCGCGCAGCAGGATAAGCACGTTTCCCAATGAATCTCTTCCAAAAGGGTGACCTTTACTTCGCTGAGGATCCTTCAGCCGCAGGTTCGGAACAGCGATTTCTGCGACCTCACGTGGTCGTGTCGCGCTCTGAGCTGAATACCGGAAAAACCGTTGTTGCAGTCCCGTTTACCTCTAAAGAAAAGGGTGATCCGGCATATTGCGTACGTATACCGGTTAGCGAGATGATTCAGGAAACGACGTATGCAGGAGCCCTGCAGGATAGTGTTGCGCTCTGCTACCAGGTTCGGGTTATGGATAAAAGCAGGCTCACTCAGCGAATTGGTAAACTCTCCAGTACAGCCGTTGCTGCTATCGAACTGGGTTTAGCGTTTCTACTCGATCTTCGTTGATCAGCGGAGCAGGGCGGGTGACCCACATCTGGGTGCCCCACCTCGCGAAGCTAAGTGGGCTCCACAGCGCCGAAGGCCAACCTGCCTTCTCACCCCACCCCAAACACCCCACCAAAGCCACACATTCGCGACGCAAAAGCCCGAGGTGTTGTTAGAACGAAGACTCCTTGCGAGTACGAAGGAGGGTGACATTGTTGCGGACTTCTGTTCTGGATCAGGAACGACACCGGCCGTTGCCGAGAGGTTGGGTCGCTTTTGGATTGCCACGGATTAGGCAACATGTAGTGTTCAGTTTTCCAGAAGGCGGCTTCGCGGGACAGTCATCTGCAGCCGAATACAATCTCGCTATGGTCGTAGACTGGCGCAAGAAGTTCTATAAACGCCAGGAGTTCATCCGAGCCGACGCCGCCATCGGTGCGGGTGATGTGATCCGGTGGTGGGAAAACCGCCGCTTGTTCTTCAATTTAACCATTGGCATCTCGGGTCTAGTGACATGCGTGTTGCTGGTCGTCTGCGCGCTCACAGCTGGCTCGCTGGTGGGCGAATCCATTGGGATGCCCGACGGCCCGCTGCTGGGGGTCTTCATGATCGTTCCCTACGCTCTACTCGCGAATGCTTGCTGCACGGCGGGTTGGATCTCCGAACTGATGGTCAGAACGACTCGCACGGCGAATGATGCTGCCGCGTTCGCCGTAAGAGCGTTCCGGGCTGGCATTACATTCTCGATCTGCGTGACGCTATCTCCTGCCGTAATATCCTGGCTCGTTTTCGCCGTCGCATGGATGAAAGGACAGAAACACGGGCCACCCGGAGAATAGGTAGGTTGCAGTTAGCTCTCTGAACGCGTCCTCGGAACTGTGCGGATTTAATCCTGATAAACGCCCTTGGCGGAAGCGACCGACCGTGACTGACGAGAGTGCGACTTGGCGGGAATTATTGGATACAAGTCGTACCGTGCGAGCCCGAGGCATCCTTCACGGCAGCTGCGGAACCGATCTGTGGCACAGAATGAAGTCCCTGGTACCCCGACTGCAGGGTGCCGAAGCTGCCCATGGCGGGTGGCCCACCCATACCCTTCTTATCCCTGGCGGGTGGCCCACATCTGGGTGCCCCACCTTCGCAAAGCTAAGGTGGGCTCCACCGCGCCGCAGGCCTGTCTGCCTTCCTCACTAACGGCAACACCCCACAAAGCGCCCTACGCCAAGCAAGGGCAATAACATCCTTGACAAAGTAAACAAGCGTGAGCCGGAATGCAGAGAACAAACTGCAAAGCGTCCCGAAAAGGTGAATGCTATCCATGACCAGAAATGCGCGACTTGCCTTCATTGTTGTGCCAAGCGCTGTAGTCCTTGCGCTTGTATTTTCTTTTCTGGTCTATATCGGGTTCCCACATGATGTTCACACCCGCGCTTATTGGCTCCTTGGGTCGCGCTACTACAAGCACGATGTTCTGAACTCGGCACGAACCTCAACAGACCTTCTGCATGTCGAATGGCAAGGAGAC
>CAXTGN010000520.1:0-4014 GCA_964243455.1 uncultured Acidobacteriaceae bacterium | reverse complement strand
GCTTGCCAAACAGCTTCCGCCCCAGCGCATACCACTGCACGCCGAGCAACACGACAACGCCCACCGGATGCAACAGCGCCGAGCTGAAAGGCTGCCTGAAGCGGCGGATCGCAAGCAGGCGGGGCAGGTAGCTGCCCGTTAGCGCAACCAGCATTAACCACAGCAACCGCCGGGATGCTGACGTGTCAGCAAGGTGAACCTCCATGCCCGCGGACCCAAGTCGGGCCGCGAAAACCGTCGTGAGCAGCACATAGGCAATTGCCACGCCAAGAACGGCAACGGCAGGCACCATCTGCCCCAGCAACAGCACCGCCGACAGCGGCACAATCTTCCCCGGCGTAGCGATCCCCTCCGTAGCATTCTTCGCCAGCCCCTGCCATACCTTCGCCGCCGAGTCATACATCCGCACACTCGCCAACTCGGTGATATCGGCCAGGTCGGTACGGTAGCCCTTCGTCCGAAACAGCTTGGGGAGCAACAACCCATCGTGCATCGTCTCGCGGATGGCGCTGTGGCCACCCGACGCGAAGTAGGCCTTACGATCCACCATCAGGAACTGCCCACAGCCTGCGGCGAACGACGGCCGCGTACCACCGCGCAGCTTGCGCATCCAGCCCATGGGCAGGTAGGCGAGCAGCGCAAAATGGATCAGCGGCAGCAGGAGCTTCTCCATCCACGTGACCGTGATCAGCCGCGGAAACCCGGAAACCAGGGCAGAGTGGCTCTGCACTTGAAAGGCAGCCATGCGCGCGAGCAACGCGGGCTCGATCCTCACGTCGGCATCGAGAAACACAAGGATCGATTGGCTCGCCCCCTGTGCCATCGTCCAGCACGCGTGCTGCTTGCCGTTCCAGCCCGTCGGAAGTCTGGTTCCCGTCACCAGGCAGACGCGGGGGTCTCGGTCCGCATAGCCTTGCACGATCTCGGCGGTACGGTCCGATGAGTCATCATCCAAGACGATTACCTGCAGCCTGACGTCCCGGCTGGCGAGCACGCAATCCAACGCACTCCCGATGTTGGCTTCTTCATCTCGTGCGGGAATCAGCACAGACATCGACGCGGGGGAGCCCGAGGCGACCGGCGGCGCGCGAAAGCGCCACAGATTCACGCAGAAAAGGGCCGCCGGCACAACGGCACAGTAGGCAGCCGCTCCGAGAAACACGCTGAACAGCATCGGCGCTTATTGTCCCACGATGATGTGCACACGGGACGCTCAGGATTCGGTTCGTTGAGTATGATCCAACTCCGCACGGCGCCCCCGCAGAAAAGCACGGGCGCGGTGGATCAGGCCATACGCCCCCCCCGTGCCGCGCCCGCCCGAATAGAGGGTGGTGAAAACCCCTGCATCGCGCGCCATGGCTGCCTGCTGAAGGGCATACATGGCGCCCGTAAGGGCGTTCTCGAGCGTATGCGTGGCCTCCGCAGTGGTCGCCGCGGGCGAGATGTGGAGCGCCTTACCAAAGTGAAGCAGCGCCTCCGGCAGGCGTTCGTCCCAGAAGGTGTACTCCACGGCAAGAGGCAGCAGAGGGACTTCGGGCATGCGCAGCGCAAGCGCAGCAAGGCCGGGCTTGAAGGCCAGCGGAAATTCGCGGTGATCGGCAAACCGGCCCTGCGGCGTCAGCCACAGGACGCCGTTGTCGCGCAGGATCGCTTCGGCCGTGCGAAGGAACTGGGCGGCTCCCCGTGGCGACGACATCTCGACAGGAAAAATGCCGATCTTGCGCAGGATTGGGTACTTCTCGAGCGCGCGCGCATCGATGGGGGCGTAATGGTTCCGCCCCGGAAGCATCAGGTGGCTCAGCAGCATGATCAACATCGGGTCCCACCAGGAAGAGTGGTTCCCGTAAACAATCAGCGGTCCTCGGCTGTCGCGAAGGCGGTCCGGATGCTGCGCCAGCACAGCGCGAAAGTGCCGCCGGAAGTAGTTCTGCACAACCCTGCGAAAGAACCGCAAAGTCAGCGGCGAAATGGACGGAACCGGCTGCTCCAGCGGCATGGGGCTATGCTACGCCGTCCCGTGGATGCGGCGTCCTCGGTAGAAAAGCGGAAAGTGAAAGCAGCGAAGCCGATGCCGGCCTTCGCTGCTGCAGTTTGAGGACGCACCACGCTAATGCGCGGCCAGGGCTCGCGAATCGGCGTCAAGGGAATCCGCGGCGATCCAGCCCGACATCATCACCATCGGCATGCCCGGCCCCGGATGCGCCGCGCCGCCAGCAAGGTAGAGACCCTGAAGCTCGCGCGAGCGGTTGGCGGGCTTGAACGCTCCCTGAAAGAGTCCGTGCGAGCTGATGCCGTAAATCGCGCCATTCAGCACGCGGTAACGCTCGTGGATGTCTTGCGGCGTGAGAGCGTGTTCAAAGACGATGCGCTCTTCCAGGTCGGACATGCTCCCGGTGCGCTTGAGCTTGTCGAGAATAACCTGGCGGTAGCCAGGGAACATCTTTGTCCAGTCCTGCCCAGGCCGCAGATAGGGCGTATGTACGAGCACATAGAGGGCTTCGCCACCCTCCGGTGCACTGCTTGGATCGGTGCGCGCCGTAGCCGCCAGGTAGCAGGTCGGATCAGGCGCGGGGATGCCGAGATCGTAAATCGCGTGGAACTCCTCGTGAGGATCGTGGCTGAAGACGAAGTCGTGGTGGGCGAGGTGGTCGTAGCGCTTGTTCAGTCCGAGGTAAAGAACGACGCCAGAGCACGCAGGTTCGTACGAGCGAGCATGATCGAAATGGCGCTGGGCGGCGGTGTTGGCGAGGAGTTCGCGGTGAGTGCGGACAGCGTCCTCGTTGGAGACGACCGCGTCGAAGCTGTAAAACTCACCCCCCGTGGTCTCCAGCCCGGTGGCGCGGCTGTGGCCGTTCTGGCCGGAAGTGACGATGCGCTTGACGTCTGTGCTCAGATGAAATTCCACACCCAACTCACTGGCCAGCTTGCCCAGAGCCTCCGGAACCGCGCGGGTGCCGCCCATGGGGTACCAGATGCCTTCCTGCATCTGCATGTGACCGATGGCGGTCAGGATAGCGGGTGAAGCGTCCGGCGACGAGCCGACGTACTGGACCATGTGGTCGAGCATCTGCGCGGTCTCCGGTTCGGGCACGAACTCGCGGATGGTGCCCGCAACCGATTTGCCGAGGCGCATGCGCATGACGTCCTTGAGTACTTTCAAGTCAAAGGCACCCTTTACTTCAAAGGTGTCCTTCATGCCGCCGACGGACTTCCAGAAGAAGAACTTGTCTGAGATCTCGTGGAGGTCTTCGGAGAGGGCCATGAGGCGCTTGTAGCCCTGTCCCATGGTGGGCCAACGGGCCTCGAGCGTGGCGGCCATCTTGTCTTCATCATCAAGCAGATCAATGGTTTGCCCGTTGTCGAAAAAGCAGCGCCACTGCGGGTCGAGCCGAGCCATGGTGATGTAGTCGTCGAGATCCCGGCCGGCTTCGGCGAAGATCTTGCGCAACATCGAGGGCTGGATCAGGATAGTGGGGCCCATGTCGAAGCGGAAGCCGTCGGCGTTCAGCTGAGCGGCTTTGCCGCCGATCCAGTCATTTTTTTCGAATATCGAAACTTTGTGTCCGCGAGCTGCCAGGGTACAGGCGGCGGAGAGTCCTGCAAGGCCTGAGCCGATGATTCCTACGCGCATTGCGTGTCCTTTGTGATGAAAAAAGCGTGTTCTTAACCGGGTTTAGAGCGTACTTTGTGCGTTTTGCGGATCGGTGCGAAAAATATACGTTCCTAACAGGGTTTCGAGCCGTTTCGCGAGTTTCTGCAGAGTGACTTTCCGCGGGAACATACGGACGTCCTTCGCCTCGCTCTGCTCAGGGTCAGGATGACGGCTGGGGAGGGCGGCGATTGCGGCCGGCGACGACCACCTGCTTTACCGAGCGCCAGCGTTCGGTCAGGGAGCCGCCGTGGAGGGCTCCGATAAGGGCGGTGAAGAGGGGGAGGTCCCGCGGGCCGAGCGGGTCGTAGTGGCGGGTACTGCCTTTGCGCCGGATCAGGACGGTTTTGGCCGAGGTCATTTCG
>CAXTGN010000519.1:2994-4022 GCA_964243455.1 uncultured Acidobacteriaceae bacterium | reverse complement strand
CCTGTCCTTCAATCACCTTCACATCCGCCATCGTCGCGACCTCATTCGGCTTACACAGTAGAATGCGCTACAATCATCTACGGACGGCGGCTATAGTTCAGTGGTTAGAACGCGGCTCTGTGGAAGCCGATGTCGTGGGTTCAAATCCCACTAGCCGCCCCAATTACACTCCGCTTCCCCTCGCGATCGCCGGAGTGCTTCTGATAGAGTGCCGCGCCCACCCAAGTACGTCGCCGCCGCAGCGCAGCACCTCCCTCCCGCGCCCCCCAATCTGTATGTCGGTACCTCGGGCTGGGCCTATCCAACCTGGAAGCCGGAGTTTTACCCCTCAGACGTTCCAAGCCGGGCATTTCTGCACTTCTACGCCTCAAAGTTAACGGCAGTGGAAGTGAATTACACTTTCCGTACCCTGCCAACCCGGCCTCAACTGGAAGGCTGGCTCGCCGCCACGCCGCCCGGGTTCCGTTTCAGCTTCAAAGCTCCTCAACGCATCACTCACTTCGCCCGGCTGCAAAACTGTGCAGAAGAGCTCGAGCGGCTGCTCACCTCCATCGAATCGGCGCGGGAGGCCGGAAAGCTGGGGCCCGTACTGTTCCAGCTTCCCCCCAATTTTCAAGTGAACAGCGCTCGGCTCCTTGGACTTCTGCGTTCGCCGGCACTGCGAGCCCAGCCCGCGCCGAAGATCGCCTTCGAGTTCCGCCATTCCAGTTGGTTCACAGCGGAGGTCTACGACATGCTGCGCGACCACAACGCCGCGCTCTGCGTGGCTGATACCGACGACCTCACCACACCAGACATATCCACTGCGGATTTCCATTGCTATCGTCTTCGTCGCGATGGGGGCTACGGGCCGGAGGAGCTGGCCGACTTCGCGCAGCGCTTCACCAGACTCTCCCGCGACGCAGAGACCTTCGTCTTTCTTCGCCACCAGGAAGCACCCACGGGCGCACTGAACGCCGCTGCCCTGCTCGATACAGCCGCGAAGCTTTCTGGCTTTGAAGGCCCTGGAGCGCTTTAGTGGAACCGTC
>CAXTGN010000519.1:533-2984 GCA_964243455.1 uncultured Acidobacteriaceae bacterium | reverse complement strand
ACAGGAGGCATGGCCTGCGTACGTCGCGCCGTTTGAGCCACGGCGCTGGTTACGCAACGGCCATCTTCAGACCATCGCGGGGAACATCCTTCCACGGTCCCACCGACTGCCGGTGCATGAAGCCGAACTCGTCGAGACGGTTCCGGCACACGGCAACCAGATCAGTACCCAGGTTCTGTGCGAATGCCACTGGCAGCCATTGCCGGACCGGTTTGCGCGTCCGACTGTCCTGATCCTCCACGGCTTGGAGGGTTCGTCCCGATCGCAGTACGTGATGGGCAATGCCGCCAAGCTGTGGGCTGAGGGCTGCAATGTTATCCGCATGAACATGCGAACCTGCGGCGGCACCGAGCGCCTGACCCCGACGCTTTACCACTCGGGCATGTCGGGCGACGTGGAAGCGGTGATGCGGTTCTTTCTGCACAAGCATCGGCTGCAGAGCTTCGCGCTGATCGGCTACAGCATGGGTGGGAACCTGGTTTTGAAGCTTGCCGGCGACCTTGGCTCGGCAGCTCCGCCCGAGTTGAAGGCCGTAGTCGGTGTGTCCCCGGCCATAGGCCTCGGCTTGTCTGCGGATGCGCTGCACCTACCGGCTAACCGGCTGTATGAGCAGAGATTTCTTCGCGCGCTGTTGAAGCGTTTCCGGCGCAAGGCCTTCCTGTTTCCTCGGGCGTTCGATCCGGGCCGCACAGAGATGGTGCATTCGTTGCGCGACTTCGACGATCGCATTACCGCGCTCTACTCAGGATTTCGCAGCGCAGATGACTACTACTTTCGTGCCTCGGCGGCTCGTGTGCTGGACCGTATTGCCGTGCCCACGCTGCTGATCCATGCCTGCGACGATCCCTTCATCCGTTTCGCCCCCGAAACTCGCGTCAGTATTGCCCGAAACAAGCAAATCCAACTCCTGGAGACCACCCACGGTGGTCACTGCGCCTTTCTGGCAGCGCCGGAACCCGCAAACGGCAATGACGGCTACTGGGCTGAACGGACTGCCCTGCGCTTTGTTCTGCAGCATGCTGCCGTATGCGATCGTCAGCCCACGACCTCGCTGATGCCTGTAACCTAGACTCATGCTCGCCGACTGGACCGCCGCGTGCGGCCCCGACGACCCCGTACTCGTCGTGCCCTGGTCCGACTCCGCCACGGACGCACGTTTCGTGGATCTCCGTGCCGAACCCTTTGACCTCGCCGACATTATGGAGGCCGACTCGTACCCGGGCCTGCGCCGCGCGTTACGGTCGCTGAATGCCTCGGCATCCGCTTTCTTCACGGCGAAGTGCCATGCGTGGACGCTCTACCCCGAGGTCGCGGCGGAAAGGCTGGAACTGCTTCGGCTCGAACTCGACCTCAGCGACGAAGAGGTGGCGTTCGGGATGGCGTCCTACATCGATCTGGTTCCACGGGAGCGTAGCCTGTTCGCCTCGGCCCACGTGGCAACCGACCGCGTAGCGCGACTCGCCCGCCGCGCTTCACGCCTGCCGCATGCGCATGCAGCGCTTGAGTTCGTGCTGCGCCCCGCCATGGTCGACCTGAAGGCGCCACTGGAGGGCTATAGCGCAACGCTCTACGTGACGGCGGTCGCGGGGGACCCGGAGACGGCAGCTCGCCGCTGGGAAGCGGCGCTGGAGGATGTGGTCCATCTTCTGCGGGAGCGCGAGTGGGCCGTCCCTCCTGGCTCCGCTACAATCGATTAGGCCGTTCAAGCCCCTCGCGGCCCACGGACGAGTAGCTCAATTGGATAGAGCACCGACCTTCTAAGTCGGGGGTTACAGGTTCGATCCCTGTCTCGTCCACCATTCCCTTCCTGCAATTACCCCAACTCGTGCGCGCTCACGTCTTCCAGTTTTACGTCTGCGTTCCCCCGGCTGGGGCCGAAGGCGTGCACCAGGCCTGTGAGCAGCATGAGCCCGACGGCCAGCGCGCAGACCCCAGTCCAGGCATAGCGCTCCCATACAAGGCTCGAGAGAGCCGAGCCCAGCGCCCCTCCAATGAAGTAGATGGTCATGTAGATCGTGTTTAAGCGGCTGCGGGCTGCCGGATTCAGCCCGAAAATACGGGTCTGGTTGGCGACCTGCGTCATCTGCGTGCCGGCGTCGAGCGCGATCACACCCACCACCATGGCGCCCAGATGCAGGGCCGTGGACGCATGCACCTTCTCCCCCACCCAGAGCCAACCGAAGGACGCCGTCACCAGAGCGCCGGCCATCGTGATGACGTAGCGGGTGCCATGCCGGTCGGCCATGCGACCTGCGATGGGGGCTACCAGCGCCCCCGCGGCCCCGACAACGCCGAAGGTGCCCGCGACGCCCGGTCCGAGACCGTAATCGGTATGCAGCAGAAACGCCAGCGTCGTCCAGAAGCACGAAAAGGCGGCAAAGGTAAGCCCACCGATGAGCCCGGACTCCCGCAGGAGCGGCTCCCTCCTGAAGATGGTCCACAGCGACCTGA
>CAXTGN010000519.1:0-523 GCA_964243455.1 uncultured Acidobacteriaceae bacterium | reverse complement strand
TAGGTCAATTTCTGCCGCGGCTCCAGCCTGGGCATGACCTTCCACATCAACGGAACGAAGGCTGCGTTCATGACGGCAGCGACGAAAAAGACTGTGCGCCAGCCGCCCGCACTGCTGACCCAGCCCGCAAAGCTGCGTGCGAGCAGGATGCCCAGCAGCAGGCCGGTCATCACGGTGCCAATGGCCTGTCCACGGCGCTCGTGCGGAACGAGCTCCGGGGCCAATGGCAGCGCAACGTGGGTGACGGAAGCGAAAAGCCCCACCAGAATACTGGACACAATCATGGATGCGAGGCCGTGTGCCAGCGCCACAAGCAACAGAGCCGCCGAGGCAAGGCCATAGAGACGCATCATGAGACCGCGGGGCTCGGCCACGTCTCCCAGCGGCACAAAGCTGAGCATGCCGACGGCGTAGCCTACCTGGGTCGCCGTGGCGATCATCATCATCTGCCCGGCGCTTGCATGCAGCGAGGCACCCATGACCAGCAGCAGAGGCTGGTTGTAGTAGATGGACGCAACCCCGA
>CAXTGN010000518.1:0-4025 GCA_964243455.1 uncultured Acidobacteriaceae bacterium | reverse complement strand
TTCTTTGTGGGCAGCGTGACGGTCTGGTCCTCGGTAAGCCGCTGGACCTCTACGTGCTGACGCTTCAAGATTTCCAGCAGCTGCAATTGTCGGTTCAACTCCGCCGGGTTCGCTGGGAACACGTACGCGGCAGGGCCTTCCTGTCTGGGCTTCAGGATGCTGCGCTTGCTCTTGAGGTAGAAGTTCTCGAGAAAGTGGTCGGTGTGATTGGAAAAGTACGACAGCGTCGTCAGCAACGCGGTCTGTTCGTAGTTGTTGTTGTCACGCTGTGACCAGATCACCTGCGGCAGTGGCGGGTTCTGGCGGTACCACGTGCGCGAGTACTCCTCGGGCGTCAGGATGCGCTTCACCGTGTCCGCACCGCCATTGCCGAACGTCTCATACAGCCGCGAGATGCCGTTGTGCATCCCCGCAAGGAACATGAGGTAACCCGGTGACCATGTATCGAAGTCGCCATGCGTGAAGACACCGGGCATGCCCTGCGTCTGCATCTGCGCGACGTTGTTCCAGCCGAGCTCCGCCCATTCATCAGCGAGAATCGGGTCTACCCAGGCGTTGTAGGGCCCGTCGCCCACGGTGTTGTCGTACAGAAACGGCACGGACTCATGCAGATCATGCAGCACCTGCGCATGCCAGCCAAGATAGGTGTCCAGCACGTTGCGCGTGAGGTCCAGCGTCATGCCCATGGCATCGCGGTTGTTGTCGTGCGCGACGTAGTGGCCCCAGTACACCAGCCGAGGATACTGCTGATCCGGATGCGCCTTGTGCCAGCGATAGAGGTCCACCATGCGATCGCGGCCATCCACCTCCACCACCGGCGTGATCAGCGTGATCATGTGCGATCGAATGTGCTTGATGTACGGCGAGTCATCCACGGCGAGCCGATACGCAAGCTCCATCAGCGCTGTCGGCGCGCCCGTTTCCGTCGAGTGAATCGTGCCCGTAAGGTAGTACACCGGATGCGACTGGGCGATCAGTTCGTGCGCCTTCGCGTCATCCATGCCGATCGTGCGCGGATCGGCCAACTTGCCCAGCCGTGCGCTGTTCGCCTCGCTATCCTTCAGCAGCGCTTCATCGGCGATGGCCACGGCGATCATCTCGCGGCCCTCTTCCGTGTGGCCGATGCTGACCACCTTCACGCGCGGAGAGCTCGCCGCCAGCAGACGGAAATACTTGTACACGTCTTCGGCATAGGGCAGCATGTCCGGCGCACCGGCCACGTCTCCCAGCACCTTGGCCGGGGTGGGCACCGTTTTCGAGGCCGGCAGCTCGTTCACCAGCGGAGAGCCAAACGACGGATCGGTCGTGTATTGCTTGATCTTGGCCGAATAGGCGTCGTCAATGACCTGCTTCGGATCGCGTGCATAGGCGCTGTAATCGGGTGTCTGGGCGTGAAGGAGGCCGGTAAGCAGAAATGGCGCGATGCAGGACAGTTTGCGAAAGGAACAGCTTGTCATGAAAACCTTGTGGAGAAAGAGCGAGGGCTCCCTCGGGAGCCCTCATTGCTGCAATTAGCTTAGAAGTCGTACCGTAGGGCGAACTGCATGCGCCTTGGCGTTTGATTGCCGCCCAACACCGCACTCGCCACACCAAGGTTGCCGCCGGATAGCTGCGAGCCGATAAAGAACGGATCGAAGCGCACCGTGTTCGTTACGTTGTAGACGGACCAGGTGAAGTTCACCGCGCCATGATCGCCAAGCTGGAAAGCCTTGCTCAAGCTGCTGTCAAGATCCAGATAGCCATCACCTCGGAAGTTGTTGCGCTGCCCAGCCTCGCCGGGATAGGGCAGCCGCACAGGCCCGCCCGTAGTGAAGCCGGCGTTGATGGCGCCAGGGTTGTCAAAGAAGGTGACGTTCCCCAACGCATCGATGTGCCTGTGCGCCTTCAGCGTCGGGTCGGTGACCACGGCATAGGCGGGCTGCTGCCAGTTGGTGGTGTAACCGGGCTCATTCAACGAGAACGGCAGGCCACTGGTCGTGCGGAAAATGTTGGAATACTGCCAGCCACCCAGCACTTCGTTCACCACCGGACCGCTTTGAGAGAGAAAAGCCTTGCCTTTGCCGACCGGAAACGCGTAAACGGCGTCGAACGTCACGATGTGCCGCGTGTCGAAGTCCGCAACGGCCCGGTTCAGATACGGTTTCCAAGTGTTCTGGATGGCGCTGGCTGCGAATGCCGTACCTGCTGCGGAGAACTCGGAGGTGCGCTCCGCGTCCGAGCCCATGTCGATTGCCTTCGAGAAGGTGTAGTTAAGGTCAAATTGCAGGCCATGTGTCATCGCATGCCGCAGCGTGACCTGGGCCGCGTTGTAGTAGCTCATGCCGATCGTGGATAGCGCGTAGAGCGAAGCGAACTGCTGTTGCCAGAACTTGGACTGGTAGCCGGCAGGGCAGTAGTTGACGCCATAGTCGCCGCAGTAGAAATCAATATCGGCCAGTGAGGTCGTCGCCCCGAGATTGGAACGCTGCGGAGCCCACTCCAGCGCATAAATGTTCTGGGTTGCTGACTGCCCCGTGCCGTCGTACACCAGGTTGCCGTTGCCGTCGATGAACTGCCGGTTCGCCATAAAGGGAAATAGGTGTTCAAAGTACGGGATGGCTCCAACGGACGCATTGCTGCTCCCCGCATTGGCATCCACCGCTTTGGAAAGTGCCGTCCCGGCGGAGTAGTAGTCGCCGCCACCCTGCGGATCGACGAAGTCCACGGGCTCGGCAAGATCGAGGCTCTGCAGCAGATGCCGTCCCAGGCGTCCCACATACGCTACATCCAGCGTAAGGCCACCCGGCAGCAACCGCTGCACGGAGAAGTCAAAGGCTTGCGTGGAAGGCGTTTTCAGCTTGTTATCCAAGCCCCAGGTAATGGCGAATTCGCTGGAGCCCGTCTCATTCGGCGTGAAGGGATACCCTACCGTGGCGTCCGGTATCCCATTGTTAAACGGCAGCGATTGCCGACCGGTGAAGCGAGGCGACGTCGCCGTGGTGTACGTGCCAGCCGGGTTCGTTACCTGCGTCGAAAGTCCGAAGGAGCCGTTCTGGTCGAAGGTGTTAATCAGGCCCTCGCCATAGTGGGCGTAATAGATCCCGGCGCCGGCGCGGATGGACGTCTTGTTGTCCGGCGAGTACGCGATGGAGAAGCGGGGCGCGATGTTGTTCTTTGACTTGGGCCAGTATCCTGGTGTGCCGTAATGCGGTCCCGTGGGCGCAAAGCTGAGGGTCGGCTCATACACCTGGCCCTGCAGCGCCGCCTGCTCGCGTTCTGTAAACCAGGCGTGCGTGTCGATCGTCGGCGCCACCTGCTGCCCGTTCGTCTCATAAGGCGTTTGCAGGATGGTGTGCCGGATGCCGAAGGTCATCGTGAGGTTAGGCCTGATCTGCCACTGATCCTGCAGATAGTACTCATACTCATTCGCCTTGTAGTGCCGGTTGATGACCGCACCATCGGGCAGCAGCGATCCGCTGGTGGTACTGGTCACGTTGTAGTTGGACACGTCCGTCACAGCTGGAACCGTGCCCACAAGGTTGGCGTAGGCGATCAGGTACGAATTCCCGAAGCCGCTATCCAAGCTAGGTAGTCCGAGCGTGGACGGATCCGGTGCGCTGCCGCCGAGCCAGTACGGGTTGGAACTGGCGCTGTTAAACGAAACGCCATCCGAAGACCGGTTCAGGTGCAGCAGCCGCCAGTTCCCGCCGACCCCGATGGTGTGCTTTCCCTTGGCATAGGTCAGGTTGTCCACGATGTTGTTCGTGGGCGAGCTGATGATCGTGGAGCGTGTTTCCGCGGTCGCCGTGGCAATGAACCGAAAATCCACATAATCGCCTGTGCCAAGACCCGCCGTAGCATAACCCTGGCGGATATAGCCATACCGCAGATCGTTCACAAGCGAGGGAGTGATGGTCCATGTGTCGCCAAAGATCATGCCCTTGGAGTTGTCCACGAGTACGGAAGAAGCAGGCTGGCCCGGGAACTGCTGCGTGCCGGCAAGCGTGTCTTTCTGCAGGCCGCCGCGACCGAAGATGTGGTGCTTG
>CAXTGN010000517.1:0-4031 GCA_964243455.1 uncultured Acidobacteriaceae bacterium | reverse complement strand
GGATCATCGCTATGCAGATTCATTCCGTTGGCATCGACCTGGGCAAGACGACCTTTCACCTTGTGGCGCTCGGCGCTGCTGGCAAGGTGCTGGTGAAGAAGAAGTTCACACAGAAGCAGTTGCTGACTTACACGGCCAACCTGCAGACCTCACTGATCGGTTTGGAAGCTTGCGCCGGAGCTCACTTCCTCGGCCGGGCTTTGCGCAAACAAGGCCACGATGTGAAGCTGATCCCAGCTCAGTTCGTGAAGCCGTTCGTCAAGTCGAACAAGAACGACTTTGTCGATGCTGAGGCTATCGCCGAGGCAGTCGAGCGCAAGAACATGCGCTTTGTGCCAATCAAGACTGATGACCAGCTGGACCTGCAAGCCATTCACCGTGTCCGGGACAGGCTGGTCGCACGCCGCACCGCCGTGATTAACCAGATCCGTGCATTTTTGCTGGAACGTGGCCTGGTGTTTGCCAAGAGACCGGCCCAGCTCAAGGCTGCGATGGCAGACGTGTTGGAGAACGCCGAAGCCGACCTCACGCCGATGATGCGCAACCGCATCAACACGCTGTGGAGTGAGTGGAAGACCGTCGAAGGGCAGATCGAGGAGCTTGGGGATGAGCTGGAACGGATCTCCGCTGCAGATGCCGGCTGTACCCGCATCCGGCAGATCCCGGGCATCGGACCTGTTGTGGCTACGGCCATCGTGGCGGCGATCGGCAACGGTGCTGCTTCCGCAAGGGACGGGACTTCGCGGCCTGGCTGGGCATCGTACCGCGGCAGTACTCGACCGGCGGCAAGGCCAGGCTGTTCAGTATCAGCAAGCGCGGCAACGTGTACCTGCGCAAGATGCTGATCCATGGCGCCCGAGCCGCCGTTCTCCGCGTGAAGCGAGACAGCACACCCTTCGGTGCCTGGCTGGATCGACTCGACGCCCGATCTCCCAAGAACGTCGTCGTCGTAGCCATGGCCAACAAGCTGGCCCGCATCGCATGGGCGGTTCTGTCCAGCGGCAACGACTATCGATCAGCGGCTATGCCAGCCTGAGCGCGGAAAAGCACGCCTGCGGCTTGGAAGCGCTACGCGCTCCCACTTCCCGCACCACGACGACGAAGTTTAGAAGCTCTCCACCGAAGTCTGCACAGGGCAACAAGGACGAAAGAACAGTCACAACGGCGTGTCTGCAGCCTGCTCCCGAGAATGGTCCTTCAATGACCGAGCGACTTATCAGGACTGACACGCGCGCATCTCATCATGGCCAGGAGAATCGGTCTCCAACCAAAGGCCGAATACATTTGCGCAGACTTGTCTTCTCGCCCAAACTTCCCCTTGCAGTAGCGCGGCGGACCATACATTCCCGGTATCAATGAGTCCTGCGCTGATCTCTCGTTGCCGTTTATGAAACGATCGAACTTGGCTCTTTTACCCGACCGGTCTAATCTGAAATTGTGCAAGAGACTTTATCGACTCGCGAACGCCTCCTGGAAGTGGGGCTCAGGCAGGTTCGCTTGAGCGGTTATACGGCCAGCGGCGTGAAAGAGATCCTGCAGCTGGCCGGAATTCCCAAGGGGTCGTTTTATCATCACTTTCCAAGCAAAGAGGCTTTTGCAGGCGAGTTGCTCCAGCGCTATGCGGACGGCGAGATCGAGCGGATTCGGCGCATTCTCGAAGATTCGAAGGTAGCTCCCTTGAAGCGCTTACGAGACTATTTCAACGATCTCGCGACGGGCAACGGATTCGGCGCAGAGGTCAGCGGTTGTTTGATGGGGAGCATGAGCCTTGAGGTGGCCGGTCAGAGCGAAGCGCTCCAGGCTCAGCTGCATTCTCTTTTCGACGTCTGGCAGGAGGCGATTGCACGCGTGTTGCGGGAGGCAGTCCAGCGCAACGACCTGGACAGCTCCGTGAAACCCGATCAGCTTGCGGAGTTTCTGCTGAATGGGTATGAAGGCGCCCTGGTGCGCATGAAAGCGGACCAAAGCAATCGGCCGCTCGAAAACTATCTACGTTTTGCCTTTGACGTGGTGTTGAAGAAGAGTAAGGCACCTAGGATTCAGGGCTGACACAGGTTTGAGTGGAAGGTAGAGACAAACTTGCTGAGTCTTTGAACCGACTGGTCTACTCTTATTGGCTGTAACTCATTTTCAACTAAAAGGGGTATGCACTATGTCTTCCACTTCTCTCAAAGGCACGGCTCTCATCACTGGGGCATCTACCGGTATCGGTGCCGTTTACGCGGATCGACTTGCGCGACGCGGGTATGACCTGATTCTTGTTGCACGGAATGGACAGCTGTTGTCCAAAGTTGCCGGAACGCTTTCTGGGCAGACGGGCCGTCGGGTCGATATTCTGGCTGCAGATCTGACCAAGGCAGCCGACCTTGAGAAGGTCGAAGAGGTTTTGAAAACCAACTCAGCCATCACGATGCTGGTGAACAATGCCGGCTTCGGCAGTGCCAAGCCGGTGATCGGTTCGCCATCAGATGAGATGGAAAACATGATCGAACTGAATGTGACCGCGTTGACGCGCCTGACGCTCGCGGTGCTGCCGGCGTTTCTGGAAAAGCAGAGCGGTGCCATCATCAACATCGCTTCGATTGTTGCCCTCACGCCGGAGCTGTTGAACGGTGTCTACAACGGAACCAAGGCTTTTGTGCTCAGCTTTACGCAGTCGCTCTACAAGGAAGTGAAGGATAAAGGCATTCAACTGCAGGCCACGCTGCCAGGAGCGACTGCCTCAGAATTTTGGGACCGCGCCGGAGCTGGCGGATCCCAGAACGTTCCTCCTGAGATGCTGATGAGCGCCGAGGATATGGTCGATGCTTCGCTCGTCGCGTTTGATCAAGGAGAACTCATCACAATTCCCTCTCTGCCGAACATCGCTGACTGGGACAAGTTTGAAGCGGCCCGCCTTGCTCTTGCGCCAGGCTTGTCGTTGAAGCGTCCTGCTGAGCGTTACAGCATGGGGAAATGACGCTGGTGGGAGGCTGCGACGACGGAGTCGCAGCATCCGAATTGCGCCCTGCCTGCTGAGCTCTTACCCGTTGTCTTCCTCTCCGTACATAAGGATTAGTCCTGCTAAACGCCGTTCTCGTTAGTGATCGTCGGTGCCCACAATGCGACGCAGCAGGACAGTCGGGCTATGCAACGAAGGAGGGCCGGGAGACTATCGCCGGGATTGAGGGATGCGGCCCAGCCGCGGGTCGTGGCGCAGGATGAGATCACACGCGTGCAGGGCCAAATGCTCAAACGCGGCATCATCGCTGGGAAGAAGCAGCCAGTGGGCTATCTTGCTGCGCAGCAGCTCGATGCGCCGGATCGAGGGAAATTCCCGACGCAGGCTTTCGTCCGCAGGATCGACACCTTCTGCAAGGACCAGCCAGATGCCATTGTCCTGCGGCGATTCGAGGCGATCTCTGAGCATCATCAGAAGGCGGTTGCCGCTATAGATTGCAAAGCCGGAAAACATCCGTTGCACTTCGGGGTGCAAGGGAGCGAGCGTTTCCAGAACGAATGCGTGTGGGACGTTCAACCTGTGCTTTGACGAAGGGGACATGAGAGTGAGGCTGACCCTGAACCACCTGCACTGACAATTCTAGGTCACATCGCAGCATGCTGACACAACGCTGTCAGGATCGGTGTTTTACTCTGCGCTTGCAGTCCATCTCTTCTTTTGAGGTTTTGCCGATGAGCAAGTTTGAGAGCAACGCCGTGACGTGGTTTGAGATCCCCACCGTAAACATTGAGCGCGCAGCCTCGTTCTATGAAACAGTTCTGGATGTGACGCTCCGTCCATGGCCAGGAGCTGAACCCTGCAGGATGTTTCCGAGTGGCGAGGGCGGCGTTGGGGGATGCCTTGTGGAGCGCGAAAATCAGAAGCCCGCGGCCGATGGTAGCCTGGTTTACTTGAACGTGGACGGCAAGCTGGACCAGGTTGTGGGACGCGCACAGCAGAACGGCGGCAAGCTGCTGGTTCCTCGTACAGCGATCGACGGGGGCTTCGGCTTTTATGCGGTAATCCTGGATTCCGAGGGGAACCATGTCGG
>CAXTGN010000516.1:0-4034 GCA_964243455.1 uncultured Acidobacteriaceae bacterium | reverse complement strand
TGCTCCGCTTCCAGCCACGTGATGGCGATGCCGTAAAGCTGCATGGGCAGCTTTCGGTCTATGAGAGCCGCGGGCAGATGCAGCTCATCGTGGAGTGGATGCAACAGGCGGGACTGGGAGCCCTTCTTGCAGAGGTGCAACGCCTCAAAGAAGCGCTTCGGCGTGAAGGTGTCTTTGATCGAAAGCGAGCGCTTCCCCCGTTTCCGCGCTGTATCGGCGTCATTACCAGCCTGCAGGGAGACGCACTGCGGGACATCGTGAAGGTCTGCCGCCGCCGCCATGCCGCGGTCCGCCTATTGATCTACCCGGCTGCGGTGCAGGGGCCGAACTGCCCGTCAGAGATCGCTGCCGGTCTGCGCTGGTTCAGTGCGCACACGGATCAGGCCGAAGTTGTCCTGGTCGCCCGTGGCGGAGGCTCGTGGGAAGACCTCCACGGCTTCGATCACGAGCAGGTCGCCCGTGCCATTGCAGCCTCCAATCTGCCCGTAATTACCGGCATCGGTCACGCCACCGATTCCACCATTGCCGACGCGGCGGCTGACGTCTGCGCCCCGACACCCTCTGCGGCGGCGGAGTTGCTCACGGCCGCGCAGCACCGTGTGGAAGAGCGAGTCGCCCGCCTCCATGGAGGTCTGCTGCGTGCAGGCCGCTTCGAACTCCTTCGTGCGCAGCAGCGGTTTGCGCGGCTGGGCGCGGACACCGTTCTGCGCCGTATGGAAACCGTTCTGAACCGCCGTGCTCAACGGCTGGACGAGATGAGTTTCCGTAACCAGGCGAGTCTTAGCCGTCAGTTCCGTTCCCTGGCGAACCGCCTGAAGGCCGCGGAGGCGCGCCTGACCCGGCAAAGTCCCTCGGTGCGGCTGGGGGGTGACCGGCGCCGCCTCGAGCAGTTACAGGTACGTCTTCATCGTGTCGTCTCCAAACGCCTGAACACAGAGGGGCGCCGGATCGAGTCCGCGCAGGTGCGGTTGGAAGCCCTCAGTCCACTTCGGGTGCTGGAGCGGGGATATGCCCTAATCTACGGTCCTGAGGATCATCTCCTTCGTGACTCCAGTGCGGTCCAGCCCGGTCAGGAGATCGTCGCTCGCGTAGCCCGGGGCACGCTTCGTGCTCAGGTCCTGGTCACGGCTCCCAGCTTGGGAGCGAGCATGGGGGCGACCGACGAGCGCTGACCCTCAGACGCGAGGGCAGTGGGCTAACACCAACCTACATGAGACCCAGCGGCGCCGGAACCGATAGAAGAGCCATGACCGCTATCGAAACGTGTCATTACTCGCCCAGGTCCGTTGTGTTTTGCAGCGACCCCCCAGCCGCTTCCATCGCAAGTTGCAGAACGTTGCCGCTCTTCCCTGCGTACACTAGGCATCGGAGACTTCAAGCACCATGCGGAAGTTATTTGGTACCGACGGCATCCGCGCCGTTGCGGGGCAGGCCCCCCTCGATCCTCGAACGATCTACGCTGCTGGCCTTGCGCTTGCCAAGAAAGTCAGCCAGGGTGCGTCCCCAAAGACCAGAATTGTGCTCGGTATGGACACGCGCGAGTCCGGCCCATGGATCGCTGCCACGCTGGTAGCCGGTCTACATGCCGGGGGGGCCGATGTCGAGAACGCAGGCGTTATCACGACTCCCGCTATTGCCTTTCTCGCCCGCAAACACCACTTTGCCGCAGGCGTCGTGATCTCTGCCTCCCATAATCCGTGGCAGGACAACGGCATCAAGATCTTCGGCGGGGACGGATACAAACTTCCCGATCAGGTCGAACTCTCGGTGAAGATTCCCTCCCGGCTGATCCTGCAACGCTTCCCGCAGTAAACGAGAGCCTGCGCCTGGACTACATCCAGTTCCTTCTGGCTGCTGTTCCCGGCATTTCGCTGGACAACCGTGCTGTTGTCATCGACTGCGCCAACGGCGCAGCCTCGGCGGTCGCGCCTCAACTGTTTGCCGAACTGCGTGGAACCGTCGATGTCACGCACGCCTCACCGAATGGTCGCAACATCAATGAAGACTGCGGCGCCTTGCACCCCGAGGTCGTCGCCGCGGAGGTGAAGGAACGCAAAGCCATCATGGGCTTCACCTTTGACGGGGACGCCGACCGCGCTTTGTTCGCTGACGAGCACGGCAATGTGGTCAATGGCGACGCCGTGATGCTCGCCTGCGCCCGCGACCTGCAGGCCCGCGGGGAACTCGCCGGCGAGACGGTTGTGGCAACCACCATGAGCAACATGGGCTTTGAAGCCGCCCTGCGCCGCTCCGGCATCCGCATGTTGCGGGCTCCGGTCGGCGACAAGTACGTGCTGGAGCAGATGCAGAAGACCGGCGCTTCCCTGGGAGGCGAACAGTCTGGCCATATTCTGTTTCCAGCCAAGGCCACCACGGGGGACGGTCTGTTGACGGCGCTGATGGTGCTTGACGTCGTTCACCGCAGCGGAAAGACCCTGGGCCAGCTTATCGCCGATCTAAAGACCTTTCCCCAAGTCATCCTGAACGTCAAGGTGCGTGAAAAGAGGCCACTCGATACGCTTCCTTCGGTCGTGGACTCGATTCGTGCAGCGGAGCACGAACTCCGCGATACCGGACGCGTCGTGATTCGCTACTCGGGTACCGAGGCGCTTGCCCGGGTGATGATTGAAGCCGAAGACGAAGCTCGGATGCGCCACCATGCCGAGGCCATCGCGGGCGCCATTCGCTCCGAACTGGGCATCTAGATCAGGGTTGCAGGTCAGTAGTGCGTTGCGCTGCCCACAAAGTGGAAGGCCACGAAGAACCACGCAAACCACACGCAGCTGAGAACCACGGCAGCAAACTTCATCTTGGTAATCCAGCGCAGGCGCAGGGAGAACATCCGAAGACCACTTAGTACACCGACGACTAGGAGCACGAGGGCCAGCGCAGTGACGGCATTCTGTACCTGGAACCAGTGATCCAGATGGCCGATGTCCCAGAAGGAGGTGTAGTGGGCGATGCGCCGTACGATCGCTCCCACGTCCAGAAGAACGAGGAGGCAGGCCCACATCGCGAGTTGTAACGGCAGGGTGATCCATTTCGTTCCGGGTTGTGGTAGCGGTCGCGAGCGCCGTCGGTGGAAGAGTCGTCGCCACGTCCGAACCACGGCCGCTCCGATGACCAGGAGCATCGTCAGGACGGCCAAGATGGACATGACGCTCAGAAAGCCCACGCTGAATCCGGGCGGCAGGCGATCCGAGTGCGACGGCGTAACGAAGCCGCCGATCCGGCCTCGTGCATCCCGTGTAAAGCGCAGAAAGGACTGCCCCTGGTCGTTGTAAAAGGTGTCGTTACCGACAGGCTGGAAGCGCAATGGGGTGCCGCGCAGGTCCGTTGCACCGGAAATCGTCAGGTAACCATCCTTGTTGGCCGTGACTGCCCGGCTCATCGCCCCGATGAAAAGTCGCGTTTTCGTGGTATCCGCACGGCGTGAGGACGCATAGGATCCCGTATAGGGGCGGAGCTCCTTCGCGTTCAGCTTGAGCACGTGTGGATTCGGAGCAGGCCCCGGCAGGTAGCGATCGACAAACGCCCGAAATAGCTCGGTCCGCGCCAAACCGCCCGATTTCTGCGAATTGTAGGAGACCAGAAAAGTCAGCTTGTGCGTTGGTTCTACCCAGAACTGGCTATGAAAGCCAATGACATCGCCTCCATGGCCGGTGAAGGTGTAGCCGTTCCGCGTTTCCGGGTAGAAACCAAGATTCCAGGGCGCGACCAGCGGGGCAGGTAAGAACTGCGGCGTGAAGAACAGCGCCACGGACCCGGGCTGTAGGACACGCGCGCCGTCCAGCGTTCCCCCGGCCAGTAGCATCTGGCCGAAGCGGGTCATGTCCGCTGCCGAGGAGCTCAGGCCCCCGGCCGGTGCTTCCTCGAAGCCTTCAAAGCCCGTATCGGATTCCTGGGTATTCAGGTAACCCAGGGACCGGTTCCAGCCTGCCGGCAGGGGCTGCACGAAGCTGGAATGCGTCATGCGCAGGGGGCCAAAGATGTGTCGCTGCACATAGCTCGCGAACTCTTCCCCAGAAGCACGC
>CAXTGN010000515.1:0-4043 GCA_964243455.1 uncultured Acidobacteriaceae bacterium | reverse complement strand
CCAGCCACTCATAATCGTAAGCTTCGTGATCCATGATGGGCGTTTCGATGAAGTTCTCCGTGAGCGGCGGCGACTGGATCTGCCATTCTAATCCAGTTGCCTGCCATGGATTCGCGCCCGCAATGGCGCCATACTTCAGCGACCAGCCCAAATAGATCAACGGCAGCATGTAGCCCACGCCTAGTACCGTCGCTCCCGCGGTCGACAGTACATTGAGCACCTGGTACTCCGCAGGATAGGCATGGTACCGACGGGGCATACCAAGGTAGCCCAGGATGAACTGCGGCATAAACGTAAGGAAGAACCCGATGAACGTCGTAATCGCGGCCAGCTTCGAAAGCGGCTCGGAATACATGCGCCCCGTCATCTTGGGCCACCAGAAGTGGATTCCCGCAAGAAAGGCCATCAGCATGCCGCCCACCATAACGAAGTGGAAGTGCGCCACGACAAAATAGGTCTCCGTCAGGTGAATATCCATTCCGAGAGAACCCAGAAAGACCCCTGTCAATCCTCCGATCGTGAACAGGCCGATGAAGCCGAAGGAATACAGCATCGGTGTCTCAAAGGTGACCGAGCCCTTCTGCATCGTGAACGACCAATTAAAGATCTTGATCGCCGACGGAACAGCGACCAGCATGGTCAGGAGAGAGAACACCAGGGCGGAGTAGTTCGACACGCCCATGATGAACATGTGATGCTCCCAGACGAAGAAGCCGAACAGCGCGATCGCCACAGACGAAAAGGCGACGGCAGTGTACCCGAACACGCGCTTGCGGCTGAAAGTCGACATCGTCTCAGAGATCACACCCATGCCCGGCAAAATCATGATGTAGACAGCCGGATGCGAGTAAAACCAGAACAGATGCTGGAATAGCAGCGGATCACCGCCCTTGGCTGGGTCGAAAACGCCGATCCCAAAAATACGTTCCAGAGCAACCAGCACGATTGCGATCGCCAGGACGGGCGTTCCAAGGACCATCAGAAGTGACGCGGCGTAATTCGACCAGCAGAACAAGGGCAGCCGGAACCATGTCATGCCCGGGCAGCGCATCCGGTGAATGGTGACAATGAAGTTCAGGCCCGTGAAGATGGACGAAAATCCGGCGACAAAGATAGCCGTCGCCGCTGTCAGCACATGGGTATTGAGATAGTGCGTAGACAGGGGCGTGGTAAAGGTCCAGCCCGTGTCAACACCACCTAGCACCAGCGCGGCCAACGTCAGCGTACCGCCAATCATGTACAGGTACCAGCTCAGCAGGTTGATCTTCGGAAAGGCAAGATCCTTCGCTCCGATCATGATTGGAATCAGAAAATTTCCAAGCGTCGCCGGAACAGACGGCACCAGAAACAGAAAGATCATGATGATGCCGTGCATGGTGAAAAACTTGTTGTACGTATCGGAAGCCACAAGGTCAGGCTGTGGCGTCAGCAGCTCCAGACGGATCAACCCAGCAAACGCTCCCCCTATGAAGAAAAAGAAGGTGATGGAGATCAGATACAGGATCGCGATCCGCTTATGATCAGCGGTCAGCAGCCAGCTGAGCAATCCATGCTCATTGTTCAGGTAGTTCCGCTTGGGCAGCCTGGCCGTGCTCTGGTCAGGTAATAAAACAATGGTCGAGGCGCTGCTCATGGCTTCACCGTATCCGTATTTGGAGGCATCGCGGGCGTTGTCGGCGCGGCCTGGTTGCTGTCCGTGGTCACGTTTGTCTGCTCGACCCGGTAATTGGTCTGCATGTTCTTCATGTACTCGATCAACGAGATCAAGCCGTCTTCACTGATTTGTCCCTGGTAGGTCGGCATGATCGGAGCAAATCCTGCCGGGACGTGCTGCGAAGGGTTCAGAATGGATTCCCGCAGGTACGCGTCATTGACCAGAACCTGACTGCCATCCGCCATCGTGAGCCGAGATCCATAGATGCCATGAAGATTGGGTCCCCTGGCCGCTGCGTTACCGCTGTGGCAAGAGGTGCAACCCATACTGGCAAACAACCGTTCCCCGTTCTGCGCAAGGCTCATGCCGGAGGTGGACTGCTTTAGCCAGCGCTCGTAATCGTCCGGCGTCTGGACCGTGATCTCACCGATCATGCCGGAGTGCAAGGTCCCGCAATACTGGGTGCAAAACAGGTGATACGAACCCGGCGAGGTAGCCTGGAACCACACGGTTGTGTAACGGCCGGGAATGACCTCGCGCTTCACCCGGAAATCGGGAATCGAGAAGCTATGGAACACATCCTGCGAGATCATCGTCAGCTGGACAGGACGGCCCGTCGGTATGTGCAGCGCGTTAATCTCATGCTGCCCACCCGGATGTTCAGCCTTCCACATCCACTGCTTGCCGATGATGTACACGTTCATCGCGTTGACGGGCGGACTGTAAATGCGGAAGTACAGCAGAGCTCCCCACACGAAGACGACCAGAAACACGCCGAGCGGAATGATCGTCCACGTCGCTTCCAGCAGGGTTGAGCCTTCCACCTGGGTCGGCACCGGATTGCGTTCCCGCCGATACCGAACGGCGAACCCAAACACCAGGGCGACCACCAGGACCACACCAAAGACGGTCATCCCGAGCAGGAAGAAGTACAACGCGTCCGTATAAGGCGCGATCGTGGAGGCTTCGGCCGGAAACAGCGCCGAGTTGTGCAGCCACTTTATTAAGAATTGCCAGAGAACTGGACTGATACCCATGATTTCCCTTACGCCGTCCGGCGCCCATCGCGTCCGTGAGTTGAAACCTGATCTCCGTTGGAACTCAAATCCCGACGAAACATCACAAACAGAAAGCTGGCCAACGCCGCCACAGTCAACATGCCACCCAGCTGCACCACGCGCGCCACAATCAGCGAATGCTTGTTGGTCTGCGGATCATAGTGATAGCAATACGTCAGGATGTTGGCTACAGGGGAACCAATCTTGTTTCCGGAGGCGTCGATCAGCCCCAGCAGAATGTCCTTAGGCGAGTACTCCACTCCGAGATAGTACTGAGCCAGCCGGCCTTCAGGCGTCAGAAGCTCGATCGAACTCGCATGCGCGAACTGCGTCAGGCGCCCATCGGGGCCCGGGACCTTTACGTATCCAAACCCTACCGTACCGGTCAACTGATCGATCGACGACTTGGGGCCCGTGAGGAAATGCCACCCGTCCGCCGTCTCCGGATGCCCATAGCGCTTCACGTAGAAGGACTTGTTCTTCGCTGCAAGCTGAGGACCTTCCGCAGGGTCGATCGACACGACCACGATCTGAAAATCCTTTCCGGGGCGCAGCCTGACCATCTCAAGCGCACTGGTCAGGCCGTCCATCTCCTCGGAACAAAGCATCGGGCAGTTGTAATACACCAGCGCCAGCACCGCCGGATGCTGTCCATCCAGGTACGTCCCCAGGGTCACCGGGTGCCCGGATTCGTCGACAAAGGGTGCAGACGTAGGTAGCTGAGCGTTGAGGTGCTGCGTCACCTGGACACGCTGAAGCACGGTCGGCAGCTCGTCCCCGTGGGAGGTTCCCTCCACCTTGTCTCCGTACCCCGAAACCTGTGCCTGAGCGCCGACCGGGATTAGTACCGTCGCCACCACCAGCGGCAGGAGAACTGCCGAGCGCAGAGCACCCGACCAGCTTTCCAGAATTTTCCGCATTGGATTCAACCTGATCATTCGGTTCCCTGCTGTCTTTTCCAGTGTATGGTGCACGATGGACTTCCCTTTGGGTCGGTCGCCGATATCCGTACATCCGCTTGCTGCTGCGAACTACCTAGCGCTTTGCTTCCGCCTGGTTGAACTCTAATCGCTGTTCTCGGGCTTCCATCTGGTCGAGCTCATAGCCCGTCCTCGCGAAACCGTTGGTCAAAGGTGCCGTCACCACGCGATGGGCATCTCCCGCCATCTGGGTGTCCCCGGACTGCGTTCCACCTTCGGCCTGGGGCAGACCACGCTGCGCAATCAACTGCATGGCCCGGTCGATCGGAATGCGCATCGCGCCATTCGGGAGGTCATACCCGGTGCTGTAGTTTTCCAGCAGAAGGTCCTCGCGCGCATGCATATCAGCGA
>CAXTGN010000514.1:0-4046 GCA_964243455.1 uncultured Acidobacteriaceae bacterium | reverse complement strand
GCACCAAAATGGCGGAAGAGCCCGGAATCACCGGCTGGTTTCGTCGGAATACGCATCAACTCGCGCCTGCGCACCTACTTCACCTTGCGCCGCCATCTCGGCGGGGCGTACCTGGAGCTGCTGCGCTTCTTCCTCAACCACCGCCGCTTCCTGCGCAGCCGTCATGCCGAGCGCCAAGGCAAGAGCCCGCGCGAGTTGCTGACCGGCCACGCCCATCCGCACTGGCTGACCTTGCTCGGCCTGGGCGAACTTCAGCCCCGGCGAGCTTGACCCGGGGAGGCTAGCCGCCTCCCGCACAGGATACGCTTCCGACCGAAACCGACCCTCAAAGGCCGGTCGTTTCCGCACGCCTTATGTAACCCAAAAAGGCCGGATTCTGAACCACGTCGTCGCCGGCACCACACACTTCCTCATGGTCCCCGTGTTGCAGATGGCGCCTTATGTGATCGCGCTTGTGGTGCTGGCGGGTCTCGGCCGTTCGGCGCGGCTGCCCGCGGCAATCGGACGCAAGCTGGAGCGGTAATGCCTCAAACGCAACGAGGAGGTGGCCTGAATTTGCCCCGACTGGGCTGCGGAGGCACCTCCGATCAACCATCGAAGCCGCACGCCGAGAGGCTGATGACGCTGTCTCCTGCATTGCCCCAAGCTGCGGCGCCACCGGCAGCATCCGTGCAGCACGCCCGACGATGACCCGGCAATGCCGGCGGCCAGGATGATGCAGTCCCCGGGCAAGCTGCTCCCTCATGCCGACCTGATGCACGCGTGAGCCCTGCCTTCTTCGGTCGGCACCGCAGCCGAGACCGTGTTGCGTGGAGACCTTCGCACGGCAAGGGTAATCCGGACTCGCCGCTCACCGTCGTGATCCGCCGGATGGCTGCCGATGCGGCTTGAGAAATTGGACGCGGCGCTGCACCGGGCGATGCCGGAGACTTTGCGCCGGCGCCTTGATCGGTTGCGGGCCGCTGATCTTGAGAAGAGGGCGCCGGAGGAGAAACCGCTCCGTGGGCACGTCCAGATGTCCCGGCGGAACAGGGATGCCTGCCTGTGACGAAGTTCCAGCCATCCACGCCGAGGGTGGGATCGCTCGTCCGCCTTTTCACCGCCTTCGCCGGCCTCCTCGCGCTTTGGGTTGGCTGCGACCTGACCAACGCGCCGGTGCCTGCTGGTGGACCGATGAACCCCTCTTTCGACGTTCCCGTCCTTGGCATCCCGCTCACCGTGCTCGGCATCATCGGCGTGGCGTTCGCCCCACGTCGCGGGTGGGGTCTGGTTTGGCCTGTCGCAGCGCTCGTCGCACTTGTCACGGCGGGAGCGAACTTTTGGCATGGCATCCCCATCGAGGACGGAGCATTCCAATCGCTGCGCACCGGCGTGCCCGACCCCGACACATGGCCCGCCGCGCCCTTCCTGCATGCCCTGGCCCTCGCCCCGGTCGGCGTCGCCCTTGCGGCCCTCCTCCCCGGCCCGGGGCATGTTGCCCCGCTCCTTTTGGCCTCTGCCGCCGCGGTGGTCGGCTCTGGTCTTGGCTTGGAGACATTCACGGCCTCGTTGCTGCGCGACGGCACTGGAGCATGGCTCGTCACGGGCGCCGTTCCCGCGTCAGCCCTTTTCGCCTTGTCTGCGGCGCGCGGCGGGCATCCGGTGCAGCGGGCAATCGCGGGCCAAGCCGCCGTGCTGACGGCGCTCTGTCTTATCCTCTGGCTTGAGTGGTCGAGGGTGACGTAGCCCGGCGGCGTGAGGTCCTGCGGGACGACGTGGAATGAGGTGGAAATGCCTTGCGCTCACCACCATTGCGTCCGCTGCGCCTTCTCAATAGTTGTTGACCGATCTGGAACCTGCTGCTTGCTCGCCTCTCGCGTGGCTGCCTGAGCACGTGGCGAACGCTGCCCACGCTGATCGACACGCCGAGCAGGTCTCGCAGGAACGCCACGGCGCGAGCTGCGGCAAATCGGCGTCAGGCCAACAATCACCGGGCGCAGCCGCGCCTTGGTGACCGCCAACTCGACCAGCACCGCATGCAACGTGTTTCACCAATGTTTTGAGGAGGGGCGGGCAGGTCAGCAGGTGGGCTTCGGGCAAACCGGTCCTAGCGGGTCGCGGCAGCCGCGGCCACGATCTGGCCGATGTCGCGCCCCTGGTCGCGGAGGATGAGTTCGGCCGCGTTGCGCCCGGGGAAGCCGCTGATGCCGCCGCCGGGCGAGGTGCAGTCGCCAGTCTGATACAGTCCCGGAATCGGCAGACGGTAAGGGGCGAAGTTGCCCGGCCGATTATCAAAGCCATGCACGCTGCCGCGCCACATGCTCGCGTTCTTGCGCTCGATGTCGAGCGGGCTGAACAGCATCTTGGCCAGGATCTTGTCCGGCGTGATGTTGGCGGTAACCGCCATGTAGCGCGCCATTACGGCCGCAGCGACCTCCTCCTTGATCTCGTCCCAATGCTCCGGGCCCTGCTTGAGCGCATAGGGCATCGCGCCCTCGATCTTAACCAATCCGCGACCCGGCGGAACCCGGCCAGTGTCGAACACGGACGGATGGGTGATCTGGAGCGGGTAATCGTCGATGTGCAGCTCGCCCCGCGCGTCGTCTCCGCTGAGCACGAAGATGCTGGCGGCATCTTCCATGAGGGACGCCTCGGTGCTGACGATGGCGCCGCCGGTTGCGGCCTTGTAGCTGACCGGCTCGGCCAAGGCGTAGTGGAACTGGAACATCGCCATCTCGGGCTGCATCAGGTCCACGCTTTCGGCAACCGGCTCGCCCCACAGCTCACGCGGGGTCATCGCCAACACGTGCTTGACGTGCATCGTCGAGATCACGCCCAATCCGGCGCGAAACTGGCGTCCGTCGGCGCATTCCACGCCCTTGCACCGGCCGCCTTCGACGATGATCCCGGTCACCGGCATGTTGGTCAGGATGACGCCGTTATTGGCCTCGATGACCCGGCCGAGCGCCACCGTGAGCATGCCCGACCCGCCCTTGGCGATCGGCCGGCCGGCCATGTGGACCAGCATGGAAAACGCCTGCAGCCCGGAGCCAAGGTCGGCGCCGGAAGGCCCGTTGAACTTACCGCCGGACAGCGCCGCTGCCTGCATGTACGGGCTGTGCCACACCTGCTGCGCGACGGCGAAGCCGGTCATCGCGGCAAGCGTCTTGGAATTGGCGTCGGAGGGCGTTTTCGCGTCTTGAAGGGCAGCCAGGCGCTTGAACGTTGCCGCGTCCTGCTTGGAGACTTGCGCGATCGTCTGCGCGGTACGGTCAGGATCGTTCCGGAACACGGTCAACGAGGCGCCGTCCCGGAATGGGTAGTGCAGGACGATATCGGGATGCATCTGCTCGTAGCCATACTGGTCAAGCTGCAGCTCGTTGCGGGCGAGCAGCGGGTTCCTGTTGATCAGCCCGTGCACGCTGGAGCACCAATCCTCCTGGAAGCCGGCCAACATCTTGTCATTGGTCCGGCAGCCGCCACCAATCTGGTCCTGTCCCTCAAGGACCAGGACGCGATAGCCCGCCTTGCTCAGATAGGCGGCGCATACCAGGCTGTTGTGCCCTGCGCCGGCCACCACGTAGTCGAAGCGGTCTGAAGGCGACGCGGCGGCAGATGTCCGACCGGCATCGGCCGGGGCGTTGGCAGCGCGGGCGGCGCTATTCAGCTGTGCCAGAAGGACAGGCGCTGCCGCCACCGTCTTCACGAAGTCGCGCCGCGTTGTTGGGGTCATTGTATTCATCGCTTGCTGAAGATGCGCCACAGTGTAGCAGGCGGCTCCTCGCAGGCAATCCTGGATTGCGTGTCAAAGCGTTCGTCAAAGCATCGCCGAGCGCGGACGCACGGCCTGACACAAAGCCGCGGCGTGGTTCAGAAATCGCTCTTTTTGGGTTACACAAGGCGCGCGGAAACTGCCGGCCTTTGAGGGTTGGATTTCGGCTGGAGGGTAGCCTGTGCGGAAGGCGGCGAGCCTCCCCGGGTCAAGCTCGCTGGGGCTGAAGCGGTCCCAGACCTAAGCAGCCTTATTTAGCTTGTCGCACGGATGCGGCGTTTGGCGTTCTTTGTTG
>CAXTGN010000513.1:0-4054 GCA_964243455.1 uncultured Acidobacteriaceae bacterium | reverse complement strand
CTACACCGCCATCACCAGCTACCAGTTCATCGGCGGCGGCGACATCCTCCACCTGATCTTTCCGCAGATCAGCAGCGTGTGGGGCCAGTACATCCTCGCGGGCTTTGTGATCCTCTTCACAGCCATAGCCGGCATGAGCTCGGTGGCCTATATGGACGTGGTGATCGGCCTGCTTGCAACGGTCACCATGATCGTGGCCCTGCCCGTGCTGGTGCACATGGCCGGCGGCTGGACCGCCATCCGCGCTTCCCTGCCCTCAACCCACTTCCAGGTGCTCGGGGATTTCACCCCCGTCACCGCGGCCGAGCTGTTTCTTCCGACATGCCTGCTCATGCTGGGCAACCAGTCCATGTATCAGAAGTTCTTCTCCGCAAAAAGCGAAAAGGACGCCACACGAGCCGTCGGCGGATGGATTGTGGGCACCGTTATCCTGGAGTCGGTCATCGTCGCCATCGCCGTGGTCGGCTCGGCGCTGTACCGCACTGGCGAGGTCTCCCAACGTCCGCGCGAAGTACTGGCTTACACGGCGCTGCATGCCTTTGGTGGCTACAGCGCAAGCGCCGGTGCAAGCGGAAAGGCCCTGAGCCTTCTCGGTGCTTTACTGGTCGGAGCCATCTTCGCCAAGGTCGTCTCCACGGCCAACAACTATCTGTTCTCCCCGGCTACCAATCTTATTAACGATGTCTTCGTCCGCTACGTGAAGCCCGATGCCGCCAGTGGCCAGGTACTGACGATCTCGCGCATTGCTGTATTGGGTCTGGGACTATGGGCCTTGTGGCAATCGCTGGGCACAACAAGCGTGCTGAAAAAGAGCCTCTACGCCTACACGATCTACTCAGCCGCCCTGACACCAGTCATCCTGGCCGCCTTCTACTGGCGTCGCGCCACAGCCGCAGGCGCGGTTGCCTCGATCGCCGCAGGCACCGTCCTTACCGTCAGTTGGGACACCCTGAAGCCCTTGCTGCCCACATCCCTCGCAGAACGCGACCCTATCCTCCCGGCCCTGGTGATTTCGGTGTTGGCGCTGATCATCGTAAGCCTCTCCACCAAGCGCCCGGACGCCGCCCATCTGGCCTCGTTGGGCGAAGCATAACGACGACAGAGCCCCAGGACAGCATTCCCATCGCTACGGACGACAAACAGCTTGGCAGAATTGGTTGTCATCCAACTTGGGTGGAATTGGTTGTCATCCCGTAGCGCAAGCGGAGGAATCTGCTGTTTGCCCGTCCTAACAACCACTCACCCATCAGCCGCATTTCCTCCCCCGTCATCGCTACCCGTCCTACCACCACACCCTCGTTGTCATCCCGCAGCGCAGCGAAGGGATCTGCTTCTTGCCCGTGGAACCCGGACCTTCACCGGCTCTGCAAAGGCTTACTAATCGACTCCAGCGACTTGCCCGCCGCCTCCACACCGATCTTCCACTCGGTGAACGCGCCCGCAAGCATCAGCGCGGCGCCTAGCAGATAGCCGCCTGCTACCGCCCATCGGGAACCGGTGTTGATCAGAAAGCCAAACAGCAAAGGCGCACCCGCGCCGCCGACCAGCGTCCCCGCGGCATAGAAGATCGCAATCGCAAACGCGCGAATCTCCAAAGGAAAGATCTCGCTCACCGTAAGGTAGGCCGCGCTCGCGGCCGAAGAGGCCACAAAGAAAATCACTGAGAACAGGATCCCCATGCCCTTCGGGCCAAGGTATCCCGTCCCGAACGGAAACGCCGTGATCAGCAGCAACAGTCCGGCGATGCCGTAGGTTGCCGTGATCATCGGCTTGCGGCCAAGCTTGTCGAACAAGCGCCCCAGCAGCAGCGGACCAAAGAAGCTGGCAATCGCAAACGGCAGAAGATGCTTCGGCAGGTCCTGATCGCTCACGTGGTAAAACTTCTTCACGATCAGGCCATAGGAGAAGAAGATAGCGTTGAAGAAAAAGGCCTGCGCGATCATCAGGATCAGCGCTAGGTAGGATCGCTGCCGGTTTTCCCCCACCATGTTGGCGAAGATCTCGCGCATCGGCGTATGGTCGCGAACCGTGATTTTCAGCTTCTCGCCCTCAGGCGGAGGCAGGCTCTCAGGATGACCCTGCGTGGCACGGTTCTCGATGTCACTGACAATCTTGTCGGCTTCTTCCTCACGCCCCCGCAGCATCAGCCAGCGCGGGCTCTCCGGCACAAAGAGCCGCAGGATCAGCACAAGCAGTCCCAGCGCCCCACCGATCCCGAAGGCATAGCGCCAGCCGCGGTCGGGCGCGAGACCATGGCCCGCAAGAAGAAACATCGCCGTGATCGAGCCAAGCGTCGCGCCCACCCAGAACGTCCCGTTCACCACAAGGTCCGTCACCCCACGGACCTTCCCCGGAATCAGCTCATCCACAGCGGAGTTAATGGCCGCGTACTCCCCGCCGATCCCTACACCCGTGAAGAAGCGGAACACCGCAAACGCGCCAAAGCTCCAGGAAAAAGCGCTTGCCACCGTGGCCAGCGAGTACGTCGCCAGCGTCACAAGAAACAGCTTGCGGCGACCCAGACGATCCGTGAGATACCCGAACAGCAGCGCGCCAAATACCGCCCCGATCAGATACGTCGTCGCCGCAGCGGTGACCTGCGGGTCCGACAGGCCCAGCCCTGCCTTGCTCTCAAGAATGCCCGAAAGCGATCCGACCAGCGTCACTTCCAGTCCATCCAGCAGCCACGACGTACCCAGCGCGGTGATGATGCGCACATGCCAGCGCGACCACGGCAGCCGGTCCATACGCTGCGGAATGTCCGTCTCAATGACCTTATCGTTGGCGACCTGATCCATCGCGCCCGTGCCCTTCCCTACATCCGCCTCGCTCATCTCGCCCCTAACGCCTAATCGACCGCGGCTTGAACTCTACCCTCAGAGGTGGACACCGCGCCAGCGCGGAGCTATTGGCTGTCGTCATCTCGCTCGATGATGCTGATGCCGCCATTGCGCTCAAGAATGGCAAAGTCCGCTTTGTCCAGGCTGGCGATGCCCTTCAGGCGTGCCGCAGCCTCTAGATCGGCATGACTGACGAACATTCCATGCATGACGTCTTCTTCAATCTGTCCATGTTTCATCAGCACAATCGGAGTGCCGTCTACAAGGGCACCGAAGCGCGGCGACCTAACCTTTGCCAGCGACACAACCCGATGCAGCAGCCCCACGGTGATCACCGCACAGGTGCAGTTCGTCAGGGAACGGTCACTTCCCACGGTCGAAAGAATGATGACGCCTCCCATCAGAAACACCAGCACAAAATCACTCATGGTCATCTGGCCGCCGGGTCGCCGCGTCAGCACACGGACGACGATCATCAGAAAGAAGTACCCCGCAATTGCATGAAGAATAGTTCCCATAATTCGTCCTTTACGGCAGGACCACGGACTTGGCCTGGATCGAAGACCCGCCGGAGATGCCGACCCGAAAGGTGTGAGCGCCAATGAACGAGGGCTTCAACTCAATCTGGACCGTCAAAGGTGTCGATGTTGCGAGAAACGTGTACATAACACCCCCATCGCCCACCGTAGACGTCTGCGGCTGAGGGATCACACGTTGCGCACCGAACTCCTTCAAGATGCTGTCGGAAACGAAAAGCCGCAGCTTACCATCATGGATCGCCGTGGTCTCCGGGAGCACCGTCATGATGGACGATGTGTTCTCTCGCAGCACCCGCTCATACTTCAGGTCAAGTGTCCCGTCAGGCGTCTGCGCGCGCGCGTTCGCCAGAGGCCCGCGCCCAAGGATCCCACTTAGATCCGCAAGAAGGATCAGGACGAACAAGCTCCAGACGACCTTCTCAAAGCGCCACCACCGGCGCTGAAATTCGAGGTCTTCCCCAACGGCGATGGCGCCGTCCACCATGGGAACATCGTCCCCGACAGGTTTGGTTTCAACTGCTTGTGTAGCCATGTACGAGGTCTCTCGGATGAAGCGATGTGAATATGCCGCGATTGCGCAGAGACGTTCGTGCTGCGAGTCTACTTGTCTTCTTTCGGTAAAATGCTGATCTCACCGTTGCGTTCAAGAACGGCCGTATCAATCTCGTCCAGGGT
>CAXTGN010000512.1:3178-4063 GCA_964243455.1 uncultured Acidobacteriaceae bacterium | reverse complement strand
CCTCGAAGCTCTCTCCCCGCCCGGCAGCAGCAACGGCTGCCTCGACGTTCGCCACGATCTCGCGGTCAATCTCCTCGAGGCTGATGCCGATCCGGAAGACGATCTTGCCCGCCATGCTCACTCTCCTCTCCCTCGTTTGATAAGCACACGGAAGTCCGCAAGTAGCTCCGCTATGCCTAGGAACTCGTAAGGCGTTTCCACTCCGTGCAGATGGCGATGATCGCCCTTGCCGATGAGTCGAACACCATCCAGCACGTAGACGAGGCTGTATTTGAAGCGGTGCGCAGAAGGCGGGACCGGTTCCGGCACCAGCCAGATCCGCACTTGCCTGATCGCCCCGTTTTCGAACCTCTCCTTCTCAGACTGGATCAGGGTCGCCGTCATACCCTAATATGTTATGAAGCACATATGTTTGCAACAACATATGTGCCAGAGACCTGAGTTCTTGAAGCCCATGTTTGCTTGGTGCAGAGGCTCACATCTAGCGGCCTTCTCGAGCATGACGGGCTGGATCATGCGGTGGCCTGCCGCGCGACGATGCCGGCTACCTGCACGGGATGCCAGCGCCGGCCGCGCCCGGAGGGTCGGGACACCGCGCGCGGCGAGCGCGTCGGCGAGCTGCTGCAGGGTGATGGCGCCGGCGCACCGGGCCTGCTCGATGAAGGGCAGCACGTCGGCCGCCCGCACCTGCGCCCGCCTGGTCTTCACGGCGTTGGCGGCACGCGCCTCCTCGGGCGAGCCTGCGGCCAGGTTGGGATTGCCGAGCCGGACGCCGCGTGCCTTGGCGGCGGCGAGTGCGGCCTTGGTGCGCGGAGATCATGCGCGCCTCCTCCTCGGCCACCGCGGCGACGATGTGAACGGTCAGCCGGTTCACCGTCGGCATGT
>CAXTGN010000512.1:1065-3168 GCA_964243455.1 uncultured Acidobacteriaceae bacterium | reverse complement strand
CGCCGCAGCGAGCTGAGGCCGGTCCTTCTTGCGCCCGCTCTCGATCTCGATGAACCTGGCCGCGACCGCGCCATGGGCGCCTGCGACATGGGTCTCGACCGCCGCGCGCTGCGCTTCCAGGCCCAGGGCGGATCGGCTCTGCTTGCCGGTGGATACGCGGTAGTAGGCGACGAAGCGGGCCGTGCTCACGGCGCCAGGTCCAGCGGCAACGCGTCGCCTGGCTCGGGCGGTTGCCCCTGGCCCGCGCGGGCCAGGATGTCCAGCGCCTGGGCGGGGCTGGAGCGCACGGCCCGCGCCGCGAAAGTGCGTTCTGCCTCCGCCTGATCGCCAGCGTGGTTGGCGACGATGGCGAGGAGGTATTGGTTCAGCTGCCCGGGCGATCACCCCTGAACGCCTGCAAGATCGGCTTGTATCGGACTATATGCCGACGTGAGACGTTAGCCGCTTTGCTTCAACCAAGGTGATACCTGTGGCAGAAGCCGATAGAGGAGGGTACGGAGGATGATGAATCGTGCTGGACAATGGATCAGGTTGCCCCGAGCTTATGGTATTACTGCGCCATGACTGGACCCGCAGCGAAGTCGCCGCGCTGATCGGGCTGCCGTTCCCGGATCTGCTGTTCCGGGCGCAGGTCGAGCATCGCGCGCATTTCGATCCCGCCGAGGTGTGGACCTCCGAATGCCGGCTCAACCTGCGGTCCAGCCGCCGTCGATCGGCATTGCGGCGCCGGTGATGGTGCGGGCGGCATGGGAGCACAGGAACACGGCCAGAGCACCGATCTGCTGCGGCGTTGTGAAAGCGAGCATTGGCTGCTTCTCGGCTAGGAGCAGCTTGCTCTCCTCGTCGACACTTCGGCCGCCGCGCAATGCACGATCCTCGAGTTGCGCTTCGACCAGGGGTGTGCGCACCCAACCCGGACAAATCGCGTTCACGGTGATCCCGCTATTGGCGAGCTCGATCCCGGCGACCTTGGTCAGTCCGAGCAGCCCGTGCTTGGCGGCGACGTAGGCGCTCTTTCGCGCGCTGCCGACCATGCTGTGTGCGGACGCGATATTGATGATCCGACCCCAGCCACGCGCCTTCATCCCGGGCGTGACCGCTTTGATGCCGTAGAAGGCGGCCGACAGATTGATAGCGATGATCTCGTTCCAGCGCTCGTCGGGAAAATCGACGATGTCGGCGGTGAATTGCACCCCGGCGTTGTTGACCAGGATGTCCACCGGGCCGAGCACGCCGTCGGCCTTAGCAACCATCTGCCTGATCGCCTCCGGTACGCGAACGTCAGCGTCGGACATCTCAACGCGCACACCGGCATCCACGATCGTCTGGCGCGCGGCCTCGATCGCCGCTTTGGAGCCAAAGCCATTCATGACGATGTCGGCGCCCTCGACGGCGAGCGCCTCAGCAATGCCGAGGCCGATCCCGCTGGTGGATCCGGTGATCAGCGCCACGCGTCCGCTTAATGATCCCATAGCGGCCTCCTCTGCAGGTTGGTTCTTAAAGGGGTCAAGCTTTATCGCCGGCGTTGCGGGATGAGACCATCGCACCGGAACGGCATTGTCACGTTGATCTCGGCTGGCGCGAGATCGCGCAACGGTGAGGTTGGCAGCAGAAGCCAGCTGTCTCGCACGCCTCACAGCTACTGCTTCCCGAGTGGGATCCCATGCGCAGGACTTATTATCGATGACTAGAGGCCAGAACTCATCCTCATACTACTGGTTGTGATAGAAGCCCATCTCCATCTATAGCTCTGCCAAGCAGAATCGAAAAGACAGCCATGGCACTCACAGCAAACAAGAAGTCGTCCACCAAGTCACCCGTGATGAGCGGCAGTGTAACCTCGAAGCCGAAGCGCGGCCGTCAAAAGTGCTGGACGAAAATTCCTCAGTTCGAGGGCTGCGGCGTGTCGGGATGGATGTCGTGGATCCGCTGCTTCGGCGGCCGGCCGCGGCGTGGCTTGATCGGCGCACCAAGTCCGTTCTGATAGGGTGATGGTGCTTCGGGCAGCAGGTCGGCGTGGCGGCAGAGGCGGTAGCTGCGCCTTCGATGCGCACGACGATGGCGTGGTGGAGCAGACGGTCCAGCAATGCGGTGGCGACCACG
>CAXTGN010000512.1:0-1055 GCA_964243455.1 uncultured Acidobacteriaceae bacterium | reverse complement strand
CAATAGGGCCGTTGCGATCACGGGGTCGCCAAACAGCTCACCCCACTCGGCAAAGCCACGGTTTGAGGTGAGGATCATGGCGCCGCGCTCGTAGCGCGCGTTGACCAGCTGGAAAAACAGGTTCCTGCCGCCCGACGCGACCGGCAGGCATCCGATCCCGTCGACCACCAGCAGCTGGAGCCGGCACAGGAACCGGATGCGCTCCCGCAGCGTCCCCTCGCGCTCGGCCTTGGCGAGCGAGCCGACGAGCACGGCTAGAGTGATGAAGTAGACGCTGCGCCCTGCCTGAACCGCTTCCACCGCCAGCGCGATCGCGAGATGGGTTTTGCCGCAGGCAGGCTAGCCGAGGAAATGCACGACCTCGTGGCGGTCGACGAAGTCGAGCTGGGCGATGGCCATGATGCGGCCCCGGTTGAGCGAGGGCTGGAACGAGAAGTCGAAGCCGGCCAGGGTCTTGATGGTCAGCAGGCGTCCCATCTTGAGGGCGGTCTTGACCCGGCGGCCCTCGCGCAGGCTGAGCTCCTCGCCGAGCAGGACGTCGATCGTATCGAGGGCAGAGATCTTGCCGCGCTCGAGCTGGCGCTGGACGTGATCCAGCATCTCGAGCGAGCGCGGCATCCTGAGGCCGACCAGGTGCTGGCGGATGCGCTCGGCGGCGGAGGTGGAGCTCACGCTCATCACGCGCGCTCCTGCTGGGCGAGCCGGCGTCCGACCGTGTCGTAGATGGCCAGCGATCGAGGGATTGCAGTGGAGCCGGGCGGCCGAGTTGCGGCGTCGGTGGTCTGACGCGGCGTGGTGCTGTTGCGAGGTGGCGGCAGGCAACGGTGGCCGGCAGCGATGCGGCGCTTGCCGCGTCCCGTCGAGAACGGGATGGCTGGCAATGACCCGGCCATCCTCGAGGATTTGGACCTCCGACGCGGTCAGCTGCACCTCTACCGGGCGACGGCGGGTTCCGTCCGGCACCGAGTAGAGGTTGCCGCCAATCGAGATCATGCCCTCGCGCGAGATGCGGCGCTACAGCGCCAGCACGGTGTTGAACGGGCCGGCCGGCAGCG
>CAXTGN010000511.1:0-4069 GCA_964243455.1 uncultured Acidobacteriaceae bacterium | reverse complement strand
CTGGTGCGAGCCCGGCGTGGACAACACGTGCGGCAAGCGCTTTGACTGGCAACTGGGCACGCTGCCCTGCGGTTATGACCACAAGTACACGTACTCGCACGTGGGCTACAACCTGAAGGCGACCGATATGCAGGCCGCGCTGGGCGTGAGCCAGATCGAGAAACTGCCGCTCTTTGTGGAGCGCCGCAAGGAGAACTTCAAGTATCTGCGGGCCAAGCTGGAGTCGCTGGCGGATGTGTTGATGCTGCCCGAGGCGACGCCCGGGTCGGACCCAAGCTGGTTCGGTTTTCCGATCAGTGTGCGGGAGGATGCGCCGTTTAAGCGTGACCAACTGACGCGCGCGTTGGAGGCGAACAAGATTGGGACCCGGTTGATCTTTGCGGGCAATCTGCTGCGGCAGCCAGCTTATGAGAGTTGGGAGTATCGGGTGGTGGGCGAGATGACGAACACGGATTTCGTGATGAACCAGAGCTTCTGGGTTGGGACGTTTCCGGGGTTGACGACCGAGATGCTGGACTTCATTGCCAAGGTGATTTCGGAGTTTGTGGCCAATGCGAAAGCCGGGTTGAATGTGTTGGAAGAGGTTGGGGCGAAGTAAGGCAAGACCAACGGGATGAGTGCAACGAGCGCCAAGTTTCGCCACGGAGTTTGTGGCGAGGCTTGGCGTTCTTCTATTTCGTCCCGAGTGGACTGTGCCAGGCGGCAGTGCGTTTTAGCGCTTCTGCTAGCGGCACGGTGACTTGCAGGCCTAGCTCTTCGCGAGCGCGAGCTAACGCGGGGACGTAGCTGTTGAGGGGGGCATCAGGCTTCGGGATGCCGTCGACCTGGACCGCCAGTGTTGAGCCGCCGGAGCCGTCAGGGCGCAGCGTGCTCGCCGTCAGTCTTGCGGCTTCGGCGATGGTGTACGCCTCGTCGGAGCCTACGTTGTAGGCACGGTTGGGCGTGCCCTGGGCAAGCAGGGTCCAGAGCCAGGCGGCGAGGTCGCTCATGTAGAGCCAGGAGCGGCGCGGCGTGCCGTCGCCCTTGATGTGCATGCGCTCGCCGCGGATCGCTGCGCCGAGGAAGTTGCCGATGGCGAAATGGGCGTCGAGGGGCAGGTGCGGTCCGACGAAGGCGAAGCAGCGGGCGACTACGGGCTCGAGCGGCGTGCTGTGGGCGTAGGCGACGCAGAGGTGCTCGGCCATGCGCTTGGCTTCATCGTAGGAGCTGGCGAGCTGCATGGGGTCGGGTGCGCCGGTGTAGGTCTCCGGTGTGTGGGGCAGCGTAGTGCTGCGGCCGTAGACCGCGCCTGTGCTGGTGTAGAGGAGACGTCGTGCGCCGGTGTCGCGGGCAAACTGCAGGACGCGGCGCGTGCCCTCAAGGATGTTTTCGCTCAATTCATACGCTGGCCGGTCGGCTTGATGGCCGCCGGAGTCGGTGGCGGCGTGGACGATGTGGGTGTGCGGCTCGGTGGGGAAGTGGAAGCTGCGAATGTCGCCTTCGAGGAGCGTGATCTCGGGCATCCCGACGATGTGTGGGGACTTTATCCGGAAGCCTGCAGCGCTGCGTGTCAGGACGGTTGCGTGGAGATCCAGATGCAGCTCGCAGTTGGCGTGCAGCAGGGATTCGAGCAGCCAGTGGCCGAAGAAGCCTGTGCCTCCGGTGATGAAGAGCCTCCCGCCGCGGAGTGTCTCGAAGCTGGGGCGCGTGAGCGTCAGGACTGCGGCGAGATCTTGCTGGGGTAAGGGCCTGGTGGGCATTGCCTCTAGTATGCCGTGCGTCGTGCCGAGGGGCTGGAGCGTCTAGAGAAGAGTGTCTACCGCGCCCACTCAAGCTGAGACGACTGCTGTATCTGCACAAGGGGTGTCGCGCTTCAGTCATGCGTGGCGGGCGCTGCGGCATCGCAACTTCAAGCTGTTTGTTGCCGGGCAGAGCGTCTCGCTGATCGGGACGTGGATGACGCGGCTGGCGACGAGTTGGCTGGTGTACCGGCTGACGCACTCGGCGCTGCTGCTGGGCATTGTGGGCTTTGTGGGGCAGATCCTGACGTTCGCGCTGGCGCCGTTTGCGGGCGTCTGGGTGGAGCGGATGGACCGGCGCAGGCTGCTGGTGTGGACGCAGGTGGCCTCGGCGGTGCAGTCGCTAGCGCTGGCGGGCTTGACGCTCTCCGGCAGGATCAATGTCTGGGAGATCCTGTTCCTGAGCATGCTGCAGGGCCTGATCAACGCCTTTGACATGCCGGGGCGACAAGCCTTTACAGTGCAGATGGTTGACGATCGTGCTGACCTGAGCAATGCGATCGCGTTGACCTCGTCGATGGTGAATGCGGCGCGGCTGGTGGGGCCGGCGCTGGCGGGCGTGGTGATTGGCTGGGTTGGGGAAGGCTGGTGCTTCCTGATCGATGGAGTGAGCTATTTCGCGGTGATCGCCTCGCTGGAGATGATGCGCGTTCGACCGCTGGCGATCAAGCGGCACACGGCGACGATGATCGAGCAGATGCGCGAGGGCTGGGACTATGTGCGGGGCTTTCGGCCGATCCGCACGGTGCTGTTGCTATTTGCGGTGCTTAGCCTGATGGGGTGGCCGTATGCGGTGCTGCTGCCGATTTTTGCGGGGCAGGTGCTGCATGGCGGGCCGCATACGCTGGGATGGCTGACGGGGGCTTCCGGTGTCGGGGCGCTGGGTGCGGCGCTGGGGCTCGCGGTGCGCAAGAGCGTGGTCGGGCTCACGCGGCTGATCCAGATTGCCGCGGCGGCGTTCGGCGTGGGGCTGATCCTGTTTGGGCTCTCGCACGTGCTGTGGATGAGCCTGCTGACCATGCTGATCGTGGGCTACGGCATGATGGCAGGTCTGGCCGCGAGCAACACGGTAATCCAGACGCTCGTGCCAGAGGCGATGCGCGGGCGTGTGATGAGCTATTACACGATGGCCTTTGTCGGCATGGCCCCGTTTGGGAGCTTGCTGGCCGGTGGGCTGGCGCACTGGATCGGTGCGCCGCATACGGTGATGCTTACAGGCAGTTGCTGCATCTTGGGGTCGCTCTGGTACACGACCGAGCTGCCGAAGATACGGAAGGTGATGCGGCCGATCTACCAGGAGATGGGGCTGTTGCCGAATGCGGGGCAGCCGGTGCTGCAGGAGCGGGTTGGCAGTCAGGGGTAGGTGGGGGTAGCCTTTCCCCCTGTTTGTATGCATGATCTCGGAAACATAGAACTTAGGTCTGGATCGACCTGGCGGTCGCTTGGTGGGAGCGGTCCTGGCGGTGATCGCGGTCTGAGTTCGATGTTATCTGGTTCGGCGAAATAGCCTGCAACGCTAAGCAGAAAGCAGGTTCCCCGTTCGGGGAATGACAAGAAGAAAAGCAAAGGCAAGAAAGAAAAGCAAAGGCAAGAAAGGAGAGCAAAGCAAGAAAGACGAGCAAGGCAAACAGCAGCTCCCTACGTGATGACAACTTGACGGGATGACAACCTGAAGGGATAACAAACCTGAAGGGACGTTGCTGTTCACCTGGAGATGGTTAGTGGTGAGCGGCCTCGTTGGCGTGGAGAAATGCTTCTACCGCTGAGGCGTATTTGTCGGGCTCTTCGTAGTAGGGCAGGTGGCCGCTGTGCTCGAAGAAGATGAGTTGGGCGCCGGGGATGTTGTGGGCTACGGCGTAGGAGATGTCGCTTGTGATGTTGAGGTCGTAGCGGCCCTGCAAGATGAGGACGGGGAAGCGGAACTGGGCCATCTGCGGGGTGAGGTCGAGCTTTTCGATGGCTTTGCCGACGGCTTCTCCGGTTGCTGGCGTGGAGCCGAGGTCGGGTGCGTTCGCGAGGTAGCGCTCGCATAGCTCGGGTGAGTAAAAGATCATGCGGAAGTGCGTGCGGAGGTCGAAGTCGTCGGCTTTCGCCTGCTTGTCGGGGCCGGTGAGTGCGGCGGTCTGTGCCTTGGTCTTCGCGATGACGTCGGGGAAGGCCTCGTCGAGGCGCGGGTGAAGCGCGGCGAAGCCGGGGGCGGCGGAGTCGGAAAGGGTGAGCGTGAGGACGTGGTCGGGGTGGGCGGCGGCGTAGGCGGAAACGAGCAGGCCGCCATAGCTGTCGCCGATGAG
>CAXTGN010000510.1:3852-4069 GCA_964243455.1 uncultured Acidobacteriaceae bacterium | reverse complement strand
GGTCTTGTTGGGCGAGAGCGCGGGTGCGAGCTTGTGGCGGCCGAAGTTGCGGCCGATGTAGAGGGCGGCGATGTCGCCACACCAGACACAGAGGAAGAGGAAGAGCAGAAGCGCGGTGCCGTCCTCGACGGCGAGGATGCGGGGAATGAGCGTCAGCGGGTAGGCGACGTAGAGGAGCAGGAGCAGGCCTGCGCCGGTCTCGGGCAGCACGCGGTCA
>CAXTGN010000510.1:0-3842 GCA_964243455.1 uncultured Acidobacteriaceae bacterium | reverse complement strand
AAGCGTGGAGCGGAAAGCGTTTGCCGTGAAGAGGACGAGCGCCAGGATGGCGGCGAGGGCGAGACCGTCGATCCAGCCTATGGCGGAGTTTGTGAAGAGAGCGGCGATGCCGACCACCGTCCACCATGGGGGGATCGGGCTGTCCGCCTTGGCGGTGAGATTGCCGAACTCCGAGGCAGCCAGCAGCGCGAGGACGGCACTGACGGTGGTGATCAGCCACAGGATATTCAGGTAGATGAGGCCGAAGACCAGAAGGATCAGGACGGCCCCGGTGATGAGTCGTTTCATGGGCTCCCAAGAGGATACAGGGGAGGGTATTCCCTCTCTCCTGTATTCTCTTGGCGATCGATCGGAACGGCTTTGGGTCGGGGTAGGCCCCCCGGTACCTCGGCCGCAAAGTACGTTCGATATGAGACTTACCGTCGTACTTGGCGCTGAGACAACCCGAATTTTGGTCTGTTGCGGGGCCCCGAGCTGAATCCTGCTCCAGAGTTATGCCTGCTCTTTTCGAGCTTAGAACAAACAGGGCTAATTGCACGCAAGCGGAAGGCGAATCAGTTCACGGTAAGTGTCAGAGTGGTGTTGGCGGTTACGGAGTTGCTGACCGAGTCGTTGCCGTATAGCGTGAGGGTGAAAACCGCTGGCTGTGTCGCGGGAGTGCCGGTGCCGCCAGAACCGCCCGAGGAGCCGGAACCACCGCCGGTGGCTGTCGTTGTACTTCCGCCGCCGCAGCCGCTCAGTACAGGCAACGCGGTCAACAGGATAAGGCAGGCCAGACCAGTCAGGCCCGCCATGCGACGACGCTTCCTTCCGCCCCAAAGGCCGATTCCGAGGAGCGTGGCGCAAAGCGGAAGGGACCGCTTTCCCAGAGGGTGCTCGAGCGCAGCCTTTCGTTGTTTCGAAGTGACCTGCTGCTTCCCAGAAACGAAGCGAGTGGCCGCGATTGCAGAGGGCAGGGGTGAGCTGCACGCCGTACCGGCTCCAAGCGAGAGCGTGGCGGCCGTGATGCCGTTTACGCGCACGGGGCTGATGCTGAAGCAAAGCTGGGGACCCGAGGTGCCGCTTGTCTGCGTGGCGGACAGGTTCCAGTAAAGCTCCCCGTGGTAGCCATTCGCCGCTGCGGGCGAGATGGTTACGGCGGCCACACCCGCGGCATTGCTGTTCAAGGTGAGGTCGGAGGCGGTCAGCGCAAACGTGCCACTGGCCTGCACCGAGCCGACCATAAAGGGAGTGACCACGGTGAGGGGAAGGTGTGTCGCATCGCCGGGGGAGACGACCTGCAGCAGGTGCGAACCGGAGGTGTCAGGGGCGGGGAAGGAGAGCTCGATGTTGGCAGACGGTCCCGCCGTAAGCGGAAGGGCGGCACCGTCTCCGAGCGGCACCTGATCAACGAAGGCGAAGACGGAGCCGGACAGAGACTCCGAGGGATAGGTCAGTTGGTACGGCTCCAGCTGGCAGAAGATTTGCACCGTGTTCCCGGACGAGATACTGACGCTTTGGGTGCCAATAGGGCTGTCACACGAGAGATTCAGAGTCTCGAGCGCGGGATTTTTGCTCGGGTTCGCCGGCCAGGCAGCGCGCAGATGGGCGAAGTCGACGCTGCCGAAGCCCGTGGCTTCGTCGAAGCCAATACCGGCGGCAAAGCCTGCCTGTCCGGCCGCCGTACAACCGGGGGCGCCGGTCACGCAGCCGATGCTCCCGCGCGGTGATGTCATGGAAGGCCCCGGCGTAGGTAGCGGGGTTCGACGCCAGCCCATAGAGGGTCTGGTTCAGGGCACCTTGGCCCGCTTCCTGCTCATACTGATTGAGGAGGGCAACCGAGCCAGCGAAGACCGGGGCCGCAAAGCTGGTGCCACCCCCTACGGCGTAGTAGCCTTCGACGTTCAGGTCGTAGTTGGCGAAGCTATCTGTCCGGTTCTGAGCCACATAGGCGATGTCGTCCGTGCAGAGCAGAAAACCAGGCGATTGCACGGACGCCTGGAGAGCGACATCAGGAACCAGCCTCCCTGCCCCGGGCGGCATGGAGGGCAAGGCACTCTGCCAGCTCGGGCGTGTGAAGAGGGTGCTGGCACCACCGCCGCCAGCCAGAATCCCCTGAGTGGCGGAGCCTTCGTTCCACGCGACCTCTGGCACATACGAGAGCAAGGACGTGTTTTGCGGGGTCGATGTCGCAGACCAGAACTGGTTTGCACCGGCGGAAAGGTGTTTGGGGCCATCTGCGTACCGCCCACGGCGGTGACATAGGGACTGCTGGCCGGAAAGCTCACGGCGAGCGCCGCCTTTTGGGAGGCTGTGAGGAGGAGGCGGTGAAGGGCGAACAGCCGGTGGAGCCGCTGTCGCCTGAAGCTGCCACCAGAGTTTGTCCCTGGGCGGCGGCCTGCCGAAAGACCGCGTTGGCGCTCCCGGCCTCGGAACTGCTCAGCAGCGTTTCACACAGGTCATAGCTGACACTGACAACGGGCGCGACGTTCTGCTGAATGGCAAAGTCCAGGGCGTCGAAGACGTTCATGTTCGGGTTGTCGCCGACGAAGACGAGGAACAATCTCGCGAGCGGAGCGGTCCCGGCAGCGTATTCGAGGTCGAGTTGGGATTCGGCCAGATCCCCAGGTGCCGTGGCTTCCACGCCGGAGTTCGGAACGAGAACCAGGGACGCATCGATGGTGTAGTCAAAAGCAGTTTGAAAGGGTGTTCAAGCCAGAGAGGCTGAGGTCGACATAGGATGCCCCTACAATGGCCACCGACTGCCCCACACCAGTGAGCCCATCGGAGCTGGAAGTGTGGAGGTCATACATGATCGCGAGGTCGGCGGGCGTCAGGTAATGCGTGCCGGTGGTGCTGTCTGTGTAGGCAGGCAGCGGGTGGCTGTTTGGTCGGGGGCGGAGGTTCGAAAGGTGAAGGACGGCGGCGGTGACTGCGCTGAGCGCAGATGGAAGCGAGAGGTCGGACGATGGGCCGAAGTGGCGTTGGCCGTCCAGGTCATAGCTGTGCGATTCGGCGCAGAAAGCGGCTTTGATCTGCCCGGCTGAGCCGTTGAACAGGATGCGGTCGCGGCTTGGGGGAACCGAGGTTACAACGAAACCCTGCGAGGTAAGCCACACTTGGGTTGCGGCCAGGTCGGTGTCCGACATGCCGAAGCGGGCAGCGAAGGCTGCCGGGGTGAGCCAGCGATGATAGCGGGGTGAGTTTTTGTCCGCTTGCGCAGCGAGCAGATCGTCCAGATCGGCCCCCTGTAGCGGAGCGCGTGAAGACAAGAGCCATCCCGGAGATCCCCCGAGCAGAGGGCAACGGGCCAAGGTCCTTTCCGGCGTCGGCGAGAGGACTACGCGAGCCCCGCAGCACCGTTCGGGCGCTGTCGGAGATGCGGTCCCGGATACGCGGTTGGGGCGTTTGGGCGGCGGCGGTGAAGAGCGAACAAGAGAGAAGCAACAGGTCAGCAAAGGGGCGAAACATTCGGCAAAGACTCAAACATGGGGACCGACGACTCGTTTCTGAGGACCTGAATGGGAACGCCGGAACCGTACCAGATAGCGAGGCAGGCACGGAAGAGTTTTCGTCGCGGGGCTGCCAGACGACCGGTCAGGCGAGCCGGAAACCCAGGCTACTGCGGTGGCCGGAGTGGAAGCCAAATGGAGAAGACCGTGCCGTGGCCGGTGCGGGTTGCCGGGTCCATTAGTCTGGAGCGCATGCGCATCGTTCCGCGATGTTTGTCGATGATGCCCTTGGAGATCCACAGGCCCAGACCGGTGCCGGTGATGTCCTTGGAGGTATGGAAAGGCTCGAAAAGGTGCTCACGCATGTTCGGGAGAAAGCCGGTGCCCGTGTTGGCCACCGTAATGCGGAGC
>CAXTGN010000509.1:0-4070 GCA_964243455.1 uncultured Acidobacteriaceae bacterium | reverse complement strand
GTTCTAGGTTCTAGGTTCTAGGTTCTAGGTTCTGGGTTCTGGGTTCTGGATTCTAGGTTCTGGGTTGTGGGTGGCTGGTTGCTGGTGGTTCAGGGGCGGGGAGTGGGCCAGGCTATGTGCCAGGTTTTGCGGGCGCCGGGTTCCCGGACGGGAGCCTGGGGTGGGTTTGGGGTTGGGGAGAAAGTGAGGAGGTTTGCGCGCCCCCGGCGAGCGGCCTGCTCGTGGGTGGGGAGGTGTGTTTGGGTAGCGGGGTGATGAATTCTGATTTCGTTGCGCATGGTGCGCCTCCTCGGTGGGTTCGCGGGTCCGGGGCAAAACGAAAGAGCCCGGCGGTTAGGCCGGGCTCTTGCGTGTGTCCTGGAGTTTTTCTGGATCTGCTGTATCCAGTGTAGCGATCCGGGCCAAATAACAAGCAAGTTGGCGTTTCGATTCTTTGCGGAGCGGGTATCCCACTCATGCACGATGAAGCTTGTGCATGAACGGTGCACCCGGCAATCCGTCGTTACGGCTTCACCTTTACTCCGGCCTTCGGCAGAGCGGAACCCACCTTAGCGACGATGTAGCTGTCGCGAAGATGGGGCACCCGGCAAGTCAGTCGTTACGGCTTCGCCTGCACTCCAGCCTTCGGCAGAACGGAACCCATTCATGCGCGGTAGAGCCTGCGCATGAATGGGGCACCGGCCATTCATGCCTCGTTAGAGTGAGTGTGCCACCCCGCCCTGCGAATGAGTGGAGCACCCGGCGTACGCGCCAGGTACGGCCCATCTAGGTCAGGTGGTGTTGTAACTGGCTGAGGGCTGTAAACATGTTCCCTTTGGCTTCCTTCACGATTCGGAGGAAGTTCGGCTCCACAGCATTTGCTCCTGCTGCTTCCGAATGCCAAATCGCTGCTAAGTGCTCGGCCAACGCTGGGGCGGCGCCGTGATTGGAAAACAGGATTGTGAGACATCTCGAACGAAACCCTTCGTCAAGTTCTTCGCTCGAATCGGCAGTGAAGACCCAGATCACGTTCGGTAACTTTTCGGGGCCGTCGAGCTTGGACCGGAGGTCGCTTTGGTGCAGTTTGGCCAGCTTGTCTGCCTGGTCGACAAGCACCATGTGCCACTCGCTGCCGTATTTCGGCGCATAGCGGCACCGCTCCCAAAGTCGAGCGATGTTTTCTCGTGTGCACTCGTGTGCGGGAGAGAGGTGGAGGTCTGCCTTTAGCTCAGCAGCTAGCGCCACGGCCATCGCCGTCTTGCCGCGTCCACTCCGTCCCTCAAAGAGAAAGGGAGTCGCCATAGGTCTAGCGGCAAAGTTGCTCAAAATCTTCTTCGGCTTCTCCAAGCCAACAAAGTCGCTGATTGTCTTCGGTCTGTGCTTTTCATGTAGCTGCACGGTTGTCACTCACCAAGTTGCAAAGATGGCAGATTGGAAACAATCTCGTTTGTTTCTAACGAAACGGTGATGACCTGGCCAATTAGACGAAGGATGTATTTGGGGTCGTCTTCGCGGTTGGGGTCGTTGGTGATGCCGGAGCGGGGGTCGGTGGTGACCCGGTACTGGTCGATGACCCACTCGAGGGCGGAGCGGTTGCCGAGGCGGTAGTTGCCAACGTCGAGGGGGATGCCGCGGAGGGTGAGGAAATCGTTGTATCTCAGTTCGGTCTTGTCTTTGGAGAGCTTCATGCGGGTGACGCGGAAGGAGACTTCGGCGGTGTCGCTTTCGATCTCATGGAGCTTATGTTCGGGCTGCTTTTCGTAGTCGATGTGGAGTTCCATCAGGCGTTTGCCGACCTTGGTTAAAGCGTGGAAGTCGGGTGGGAACGGGATGCGGGGAAGTTCGCGCTTGAAGTTGGCGGCGTACCGGGGGCGGTATACGGGGTGGTGCAGGAATGGCCCGGCTTCAGCAACGTTAGGAACCTAATCCAATTTATTTTGCCTTGACACCAAGTGAACAAAAGGCGAAGATTTGTACGATGAAAAGGTCTCGCCAAGTAGAGTTCGATGAGATCGGGTATTGGTCGGAGATCAAGCTTTCAATCCTCGAAGAGTACGCGAAGCCGTATAACCAGATACTCCACAGCAAAAAGCTCAAAACGGTGTACATCGACGCATTCGCCGGAGCAGGTCACCACGTATCGAAGGGCACTGGGGAGCTCGTCAAAGGGAGCCCCATGCGAGCTCTGAGCGTGCAACCCCCTTTCGACATGCTCCATTTTGTGGATATGGATGACTCGCGAACAGAAGAGCTCAAACGTCTATCCATAGAACACCAGAATGTCATGGTCCACTCTGGGGACGCGAACCTCATTCTGCCTCGAGATGTGTACCCGAATGTCCGATACGACCAGTACCGACGCGGCCTCTGCATCCTCGACCCTTACGGACTCCATCTCGACTGGAATCTCATCCAGCAAGCAGGGGCTTCTGGTTCCATCGAAATTTTTCTGAATTTCCCAGTGATGGACATGAACATGAACGTGCTCTGGCATGATCCTGAGAGCGTGCCCCCACTCCAGCAACAGCGAATGAGTCGTTTCTGGGGAGATGAATCTTGGAAGAGCGCTGCGTATTCCGCTACAGGAAATCTGTTCGGCTTTCTTGAGAAGGGCTCTAACGAAGATGTGGCTGTTGCCTTCCAGAAAAGGCTCAGGAGTATTGCAGGATTCAAAGTAGTTCCGGACCCCATCCCTATGCGGAACAGCACGGGAGCGACAGTGTATTACCTGTTCTTCGCAGCACACCAAGCCTTAGCATCGGATATCGTCACCTCAATCTTTAACAAATACAGAAACAGAGGTAACCATAATGGCTGAACGCTCAACGATAGAGTGGACCGATGCGACATGGAATCCTGTTAGGGGATGTTCAAAGGTGAGCCCAGGCTGCAAACACTGCTATGCTCAGCGGTTCGCCGAACGTTTTCGCGGAGTTCCCGGACATCCTTATGAGCAAGGCTTTGATCTGCGGTTAGTGCCAGAGAAAATCGACGAACCACTAAAGTGGAAACGGCCCAAGAAGATTTTCGTCAATTCTATGAGTGATCTGTTTCACCCGGAGGTGCCAGATGATTTCATCATCGAAGTGGCAAGGGTGATGATGAAAGGAAATTGGCATCAATACCAGGTGCTCACGAAGCGATCAGGGCGACTCCGGAGCTTGTTGAATTCCAAGCTACGCTTTGCTACTTCCAGTTCCCACATTTGGTGGGGTGTAAGCGTGGAGGATCAGCGGCACGGCTTATGCAGGATCGACGATTTGAGAGCTACTCCTGCTGCGGTGAAGTTCCTGTCTGTAGAGCCTCTACTCGAGAGTTTGGGAGAGTTCTCTCTTGAGGGTATCGATTGGGTGATTGTTGGAGGCGAGAGTGGCTGGGGAGCTCGAAAGCTGGAGGAGAGTTGGGTTCACGAGGTTCTCGCTAAGTGTCGTCGTCAAGACGTTCGCTTCTTCTTCAAACAATGGGGCGGTGCACTGAAGAAGCGTAATGGAAGACTGCTGAACGGTACAACTTATGATGAGTTGCCGATCCTTCAGTAAGTCTTTGTAGTTGACATTGCTGAGTCTGCATAACTCTGCAGTTCCGCCGTTGATGAGTTCGGGATTGACGGACTGGCGGCAGAGTTCGGCGAGGGACCCGAAGCTTTCGCGGAAAGACGGCGTCTCCTTGAACTCGTCTTCGAGGATCCTGCTTACGCCGTTGGCTGGGTTAGGAATCTGTTCGGCAAACATGCCGACTGTCTCTTCCCAGTCGACCTTATAAGACTGCTAGTGTTCGAATGAAGAGCTCAGGGACTTCGACGAGCTTTTCGAGCGTGGTAATAGGGTCGTTGAAGGCGATGCGGTCGCCCTGGTAGAGGACGGCGCGGCCGGGGGACTGGAAGAGGATGTTGGTGAGCGGATAGCCGGCGTCGCGCTTGCGCTTGATCTCTTTGGTGAGGTCGTCGTCGGCGTCCTTGGCTTCCCAGAGGCCGTGGACGAGGGTGAGGTCGTCGACGAGGGCGCCGTCGGCGCGGAGGGGCTTCTTGCCACCCCAGCGACCAAGACCTGTCGCTGGGGACCCCGGCTTGTTGGTGCCTTTGAATTGGTACT
>CAXTGN010000508.1:0-4073 GCA_964243455.1 uncultured Acidobacteriaceae bacterium | reverse complement strand
GCCACGCCTCCTTCGCGAACCGGCGATGAACGCCAACCGCATCGCCTTTGTGTACGCGGACGACATTTGGACCGTGCCGCGCGAAGGTGGCGAAGCGCGCCGGCTGACCTCCACGGCGAACATCCGCTCCGGGCCGTGCTTTTCTCCGGACGGCAAGATGATTGCTTATAGCGCACACGTCGGCGGCAACGACAACACCTATGTGATCCCGGTGGAGGGTGGCGTGGCGCGGCAGCTGACCTCGCACCCTGCCGGCGACTTTGTTGTTGGCTGGACGCCGGATGGGCAGAATGTGACGGTGGTCAGCGACCGCGTGAGCTTTAACGACTTCACGCGGATGTTTACGGTCCCGATAAGCGGCAAGGGAATGCCGGCATTGGTAAAGCTGCCGTCGGTGGACCAGGCGAGTTACTCGCCTGATGGAAACCACATTGCGTACACGCCCTTCAACCAGTGGCAGGCGCTGTCGTGGAAGCGGTACCGCGGTGGGCAGACGGAGCCGATCTGGATTGTGGACGCGAAGACGCTGGATCTGGTCAAGGTGCCGCGCGAGAACTCCAATGATCGCTATCCCGTGTGGGCCGATGGCAACCTGTATTTCCTTTCAGACCGCAATGGCCCGGTGACGTTATTCCGCTATGACGCAGGCACGCGCAAGGTGGAGCAGGTGGTGGAGAACCATGGCCTTGATCTGAAGTCGGTAAGCGCGGGGCCGGGTGGGCTGATCTATGCGCAGTTCGGCTCGGTGCACATCTATGACGCGACCGCGAAGCGTGAACATGAGGTGTCGATCCAAATCGATGGCGACCTGCCGCAGCTGGAACCGGCGGTGAAGCCGGTGCGGGCCGATGAGGTGCAGAACGTCGGTTTGTCGCCGACGGGCAAGCGCGCCGTGGTAGAGGCCCATGGAGAGATTTTCACGCTGCCCGCGGAGAAAGGGGATGTGCGTAATCTGACGAACACCTCCGATGCAGCCGAACGGGAGCCGGCGTGGTCGCCCGACGGCAAGCGCATTGCGTACTTCAGCGATGCGTCTGGGGAGTACAGGCTTTACCTGCGCGACCAGGACGGGATTGCACCGCCCCAAATCATCGATCTAGGGCCGGATCCGACGTACTACTTCTCGCCGCACTGGTCGCCGGATTCGAAGCGGGTTCTGTTTGGAGACAAGCGTCTGAACCTCTGGATGGTGGATGCGGACGGCAAGTCCAAACCAGCGAAGATCGACACGGATTTGTATGAGGGATTTTCAGACCCGTCGCTGGATGCCTCATTCTCTCCCGATGCGAAGTGGATCGTGTATCGCAAGTCGCTGCACAACCTGGAGCATGCCGCCTTCCTGTACTCGTTGGACACGCATAAGAGCACGCAGATCACGGACGGCCTGAGCGATGTGGCGCATCCGCTCTTTGATCCGAGCGGCAAGTATGTCTACTTCACGGCTAGCACGGATATCGGGCCGGCGATCGATGGCTTCAACCTGTCGAGCCTGAACCGCACGACGACGTCGAGCGTGTATGTGGTTGTGCTGAGCAAGGACCTGCCGTCGCCAATCCCTCCGGAGAGTGATGACGAGAAGTCTGCAGCCGAAGGCAAAAAGGCAGATGCTGACGCGGACAAGCGTAAGGCCGAAGAAGACAAGAAGGCTGACAGCAAGCCCAGCGATGCCAAGGATCCGAAGGACAAGAAGGATGAACCCGCCAAGCTGCCGGAGATGAAGGTTGATCTGGAGGGCATTCAGCAGCGCACGGTGGCATTGCCGATTCCGGCGCGCAATTACGTGAACGTGGCCACGGGCAAGACGGGCGTCCTGCTGCTGGGAGAAGGCACGGCCGCTGCCAACAGTGCGCAGGATGGACCGCAGAACATGCGTTCGGTGTGGAAGTTCACACTGGAGAAGCGACAGACCGAGGATGCCCTGCACAACGTGGATGGCTTTGTGACCTCGTTTGACGGCGCCAAGGTGTTGTATGCGCGCGGCGAGAACCTGGCGATAGCTGACGTGGACGAGCTGAAGCCGGGCGGTGCGGACGGCAACCCGGGCAAGCCACTCCATGCAGACCAGATGCAGGCGCGGATCGATCCTCGTGCCGAGTGGCGGCAGATGTACCACGAGACCTGGCGGATCGAGCGGGAATACCTGTATGATCCCAACGCGCATGGGCTGGATCTCGGGAAAGCGGAGAAGAAGTATGCCGTGTACCTGGATGGACTGGCTTCCCGCAGTGAGCTGACCGCGTTGCAGCAGGAGATGCTCGGCGAGATCACGATCGGGCACATGTTTATCCGTGGGCCGCATGAGCCGGAGCACTTTCCGAAGACTGGCCTGCTGGGGGCGGATTACACGATCGATGGGAACCGTTACCGCTTTGCGCATGTGTTGGTGGGCGAGAGCTGGAACCCTTCTCTGCGGGCGCCGTTAGCGCAACCGGGTGTGACGGTCAAGGATGGAGAGTATCTGCTGTCGGTGAACGGTATCCCGCTGTTTGCCACGGACAGTGTCTACGCTCGATTTGAGGGTTTGGCTGACAAGCAGGTGGTGATCGAGGTAGGGCCGACGCCGGATGGCAAGGGTTCGAGGCGATTGACGATTGTGCCTACGGACTCTGAGCACCGCCTGCGGGCGCAGGAGTGGATTGCGGGCAACATCCGCAAGGTGGACGAGATGAGTGGAGGGCAGGTGGCGTATGTGTACCTGCCGAACACGGCGGGTGCGGGCTTCAACAACTTCAACCGCTACTTCTTTGCGCAGACGCAGAAGAAGGCTGTGGTCATCGATGAGCGATACAACGAAGGCGGCTTGATTGCCGACTACGTGATCGATGTCTTGCGGCGCGTGCCGATGGCGAACTATGAGACTCGTGAGGGCGAACGTGTGACGGAGCCGTCGGGTGCGATCTTCGGACCCAAGGCGATGATTATCAATCAGTCAGCTGGATCTGGTGGTGATGCGATGCCGTGGTACTTCCGCAAGGCGGCGCTGGGGCCGTTGGTGGGGACGCGGACGTGGGGTGGCCTGGTAGGGATTGGTGGGTATCCGTCGCTGCTGGATGGTGGTGGGGTGACGGCGCCGCGGACAGCCATCTATGGGCTGAAGGGTGAGTTCGAGGTGGAGAACCATGGCATTCCACCCGATGTGGAGGTGGAGTACCTGCCCAAGGACGTCGAGGGTGGCCATGACCCGCAGCTGGAGCGTGCTGTGGGGTTGGTGATGGAGCAGTTGAAGAGCCATCCGCCGGCGACGTTTCCGGTGCCGCCGTATCCGAACTATCACAAGGAGGATGGGTTGGGACGGGACGGGCATTAGGTCGTTCCGCGTGTGCTGCGGGGAGGGGCTTGCGGCTGGGGTACCCTCCCCGGAGTACTTTTGGGGCAAAGTACGTTCGGTATTGGACTTAGCGGGGTACTTGCAGGCGGCGGGGCTCGGGTCCCCTCTGGGCTGCTTCCCTATGTCGCCACCATTAGTCCTCGTCGTCCTCGTCATCGCTGTCTCCGGCGGCTTCGTCCTCTTCTATGGCCTGGAGGATCTCGCGGTAGCGCACGTCGCCGGGGACTTCGTTTACCGGGGCGAGGGGACCCTGTGCGGGGTCGAAGGTGATGTCGCGGACGAAGTCATGGCTGCTGATGCGGGGCGCGGAGGCGAGATTGCCGCTGGCGATCTGTAGGGCATAGAGCAGGAGACCGGCGCGGCGCGGGTCGAGCGCGTTGCCGGCGAGACCGTTCATGATCTGGCCGATGGCGTGCTGGATTGAAGAATGGTCTTCGGGGGCGGTCAGAGTGAAGCTGGTCTGGTTGGGCGGCTCGTTGTAGGGGTCGTGGCGCGCCAGCGCTTTCGGGCGGCGGGTGGCGTGGTGGTAGTAGCAGAAGTTTTCCGGACCGCTCTGGCCGGTGAGGCAGGGGGAGCCGCAGCGGTGGCCGTCGGTGAAGATGTGACGGCATTGGTAGCGGCGGACGGCGATGTCGGGGGATGTGTTGGGCATGGTGAGCTCCCGGTTGTGGTTCTAGGTTCTAGGTTGTGGGTTCTAGGTTCTAGGTTCTAGGTTCTAGGTTCTAGGTTCTAGGTTCTAGGTTCT
>CAXTGN010000507.1:2308-4090 GCA_964243455.1 uncultured Acidobacteriaceae bacterium | reverse complement strand
AGCTCCGCAATCGGCTGCAGCGTGCCGACCTCGTTGTTCGCCAGCATGACCGAAACCAGCGTCGTCTGGGGATGCTTCTGCAGGACAGCTTCGAGATCGGCAGGTCTCACACGGGCCTCCCGATCCACGGGCAGGTAGGTTGTCGTGAACCCATGAAGCCGCTCGAGGTATTCACAACAGGCCAGGACGGCCTCGTGCTCAATCGGCGTCGTCACAATGTGGCGTCCGCGCGGATTGGCCAGCACAATGCCTTTGATCGCGAGGTTGTCTGCCTCCGTACCGCCGGAAGTGAAGATGATCTCGTTGGGGCGGCAGCCGAGCACGTTCGAAACGCGTTCCCGGGCCTGTTTCAGCGTGCGAGCCGCCTGATCGCCAAGCGAGTGACGGCTGGAAGGATTCCCGAAGCTGCCCGTGAGGTAGGGCCACATCGCCTCGAGCACCTCGGCGGACGGGCGTGGTCGCGGCGGCGTCGAGATAGATCATGGTCGGACCTCCCCTGATGACCGCGAACGGAGCCTACCGCTCCGGCAGGATGTCGAGTCCCAGATCCAGTGAGCGGACGCTGTGCGTCAAGGCGCCTGCGGAGATCAGGTCCACCCCGGTTTGAGCGATTGCCGCTACTGTGTCCAGCCGGACATTGCCGCTGGCTTCGGCAAGCGCCCGCCCGGCAATCTGCTGTACGGCAGCACGCAGCTGCTCAAGGCTGAAGTTGTCCAGCAGAATTGTATCCACGCCGGCCGCAAGCACGGGCTCGATCTGGTCGGGACGATCGACCTCGACCTCGAGATGAGCCGTGTGGGGCAGGTGCTGCCGGGCGTGTCGCAGCGCGTGCGTGAGATCCTTCTGGCCACAGGCCGCCAGCACCGCGAGATGATTGTCCTTCACCAGCATCGCGTCGGAAAGTGAGTACCGATGATTGTGCCCACCCCCGCAACGCACGGCGTATCGTTCCAGCAACCGCAACCCGGGCGTGGTCTTGCGCGTGTCCACGATCCGCGCCTTCGTTCCGCCGACGGCGGCAACAAAATGGGCCGTCAAAGTTGCAATGCCGCTCAGGCGCTGCACCAGGTTCAGCGCTACCCGTTCGGCCTGAAGAACGGCCCGCGCCGGACCCTCGGCAGTCGCAAGCAGGTCGCCCCCGGCAAAGGGTTGGCCGTCTTTGTGAACAAACTGCACCGTGATAACGGCATCCGTGAGCTGCATGGCCGCAGTGAATAGCTGCGCACCGGCCAGCACACCGGCTTCACGGGCTACCAGCGATGCTTTCACGCGAGCCTCCGCCGGGATCAGCGTTTGCGAGGTGAGGTCGCCCCACGGGGCATCCTCCTCCAGTGCCATGCGAACGATGCGATCTATAGCGGATTGAGGCAGGGGCGCTAGCACGGCACCTGTACCGGACGGGTGAGCACCAGATGGTGGCGCTCCGCTTCAAGCGGCTCCGGGTAGTCCATGCGGAAGTGGGCGCCTCGGGACTCGCGGCGTGCCAGGGCCGAGGTCACCACGGCCTCGCCCAACTGCAGCAGATTGGCCGTCTCGCGATCCTGGATGGAGTCGCCGGACGCGCGCCAACGGCGCAACTGGGCCTGTGCAGCAGCCAGATCCGCCTCGTCGCGAACGATGCCTGCAGCATTCCACATCAGCCGTTGCAGCGCGCCGCGGTTGGGCAGGATCTCCGTACGCGCGGTGTCGTGTGGATCGAGCATGAGCCCCTCGGAACCCGCTCCCGAAGCTAGATCCGTAGGGGATGACACAACGCCCGTCCCATCCAGTGCCGCCGCTGTG
>CAXTGN010000507.1:1587-2298 GCA_964243455.1 uncultured Acidobacteriaceae bacterium | reverse complement strand
GAGCGGCACGGTAAGCGAAGACGATGCTTTCCAGCAAGGAGTTCGAGGCCAGGCGATTCGCGCCATGGACACCGGTGCAGGCGACTTCGCCCGCGGCAAATAGACCCGGGAGACTGGTGCGGCCCCAGATATCGGTCCGGATGCCGCCCATCCAGTAATGCGCAGCGGGCGCCACCGGGATCGGCGTGCGAGCCCAGTCGAGACCGGCGCGTTGGCATGCAGCATTGATGGTGGGGAAACGCTCTGCCAAAAACGCACCCCCGAGATGGGTCGCGTCAAGCAGAACAGGCTTATTCTCCTGACGCCGCATCTGTGCGGCGATCCCGCGCGCAACTACATCCCTTGGAGCAAGTTCCGCGTGGGGGTGAATGTCCTGCATGAAGCGTGAACCGTCCAGGGCACGAAGCACGGCACCGTCCCCGCGCACGGCCTCGGAGATCAGGAAGCCGCCCTCGGCGGAAAGCGCGGTCGGGTGAAACTGATAGAACTCCACATCCGCGAGTTGCGCGCCTGCGCGCAGCGCCAGGGCGACGCCGTCGCCGGTGGCGACCTGCGGATTGGTGGTGTACGGGTACAGATGGCCTGCCCCGCCCGAGGCCAACAGGACGGCATCGGCCGCCAGCGTCTGGCGGCGACCCTCTTCGGTGATCACCTGGAGGCCGGTCACGCGATCCTCGGCCATGCGCAGGTCGGCGGCAAAGGTGTGCTCCA
>CAXTGN010000507.1:0-1577 GCA_964243455.1 uncultured Acidobacteriaceae bacterium | reverse complement strand
CGAACGTTCGCGTCGCGGATTGCGGCTACCAGCGCCATCTCAATCGCCAGCCCTGTCGCGTCACCGCCGGCATGCAACACGCGGGCGCGGGAGTGGGCCGCCTCGCGACCCTGGGCGAGCACCCCGTTCTCCTGATCGAAGGCAACACCGATCCGGATCAGGTCACGGACGCGGTCCGGTCCCTCGGCGCAAAGAATCTCCACAGCCTCCGGGCGGCAAAGGCCGGCACCGGCGCGCAGCGTGTCCTCGACGTGCTCCTGCACGGAGTCCTCGATCGTGGTAACCGCCGCGATGCCGCCCTGGGCGTAGCGCGTATTGCTCTCCGCCAGCCGCGACTTGGTGACAAGCGTCACCTCGTGCGCCCGGGAAAGTTCAATCGCTGCAACCAGACCGGCAATGCCGCTGCCGACAACCACGACCTTCATGCGTGAGCCTGCTGGATGGGAGCAGGCTTGGCGCCCAGCATGCGCTCCAGGGCAATCCGGGCAGGAACGGCGACAGACTCAGGAACGGTGATGCGATTCGGCGTTTCGCCGCGCTCGATGGATTCCAGTATCCAGGCTAGGTAACCGGGGTGGATGCGGTACATGGTGGAGCAGGGGCAGATCACCGGATCAAGGCAAAAGATCGTCTTGTCCGGGTGGTCGGCTGCGAGACGCTGCACCAGGTTGATCTCCGTTCCGATCGCGATGGCGGTGCCGGGCGCTAAGGCCTCCACCGCCTTTTTGATGTAGTCGGTGGAGCCGGTCTCGTCGGCCGCGTCGACGACCTCCATCGGGCACTCCGGATGCACGATCACGCGAACGCCGGGATGCGCCGCGCGGGCCTGCGTAATCTGGTCCACCGTGAAGCGCTTATGGACCGAGCAGAACCCGTGCCAGAGGATCACCTGCGCGTTCTGCAGCGCCTCCGGTGTGCTGCCGCCAAAAGGCTTACGTGGGTCCCAGAGCGGCATTTGCGCCAGCGGGATCCCCATGGCTTTGGCGGTATTGCGGCCGAGATGCTGGTCCGGGAAGAACAGGACGCGCTGCCCACGTTCGAATGCCCAGCGAAGGACGGTGCTTGCGTTCGAGGAGGTGCACACAATCCCGCCGTGCTCGCCGCAGAAGCCTTTGAGCGCCGCTGAGGAATTCATGTAGGTGACGGGGATGACGGGTTGACGGCCACTGGCATCGGGCTGATCTAACCTGGCTCCGAGCACGTCCGTCAGCTCGTCCCAGGCAGCCTGTACAGACTCCAGATCGGCCATGTCGGCCATCGAGCAGCCGGCGGCCAGATTCGGCAGGATGACCGCCTGGTCGGGGCGCGATAGCATGTCGGCCGTCTCGGCCATGAAGTGAACGCCGCAAAAAACGATCGCTTCGGCGTTGGGTCGCGTCTTGGCCGCATTCGCGAGCTGGAAGCTGTCTCCCAGGAAATCGGCGTGCTGCACAATCTCGTCACGCTGGTAAAAGTGGCCAAGAATGACGACGCGCTCGCCCAGCGCGTGTTTGGCGGCCCGGATACGAAGATCGAGCTCTTCGGGGCCGGCGTTGCGGTACTCTGCCGGCAACACACCCTGCCTCGGGGAATTGGGG
>CAXTGN010000506.1:0-4097 GCA_964243455.1 uncultured Acidobacteriaceae bacterium | reverse complement strand
GTGGGTGTGAGGGGGTTATGTTCAGCGGCGAGCGACGAGGTTTTGAGCTGTGAGGTTTCGAGTTGTTGCAGTTGCTCGAAAAGTTCGAGGCCGCAGGTGGCCTGGCCGGCGATGATGTCGGGGTCGTCGTAGGGCGGGATCATGGCGTATCCGTGCTGGGCTACGAGTTCCTCGGCTTTGCTCTTGCGCTCCGTGGAAGCAGGGCCGACGGTGACGATCTCGGCGCCAAGCGCCTCAGTAGCAGCCCGTTTGATGGCGGGCGCGTTGTCCGGCATCACGACCACGGCGCGGGTGCCAAGCGCGCGAGCGGCGTAGGCGACACCCTGGGCGTGGTTGCCGGAAGAAAATGTGATAACGCCGCGCCGGAAGGCCTCGGGGTCGCGCTCTTTAAGCGCCGCGATCTTGTTGTAGGCACCGCGAAGCTTGAAGGAGCCGATCGGTTGGGCGGCCTCGTTTTTAAGGTAAATCTCGGGGGTGTGCGGGCCAAGGCGGAAACCCGCGTCCCGAATCCGGGCGAGGTCTAGCTTCAGCAGCGGCGTGTAAACCACGGTGCCATGGATACGCTGCCGGGCGGCGAGGATGTTGGCAAGGCTGATGAGGTCGGGCATCGGAGGCTGGGGTTGTAGGTTCTAAGGTTATTCGTTCTTCGGTGCTGTGGCGTGCTTAGGGTGAGTGTATAGGGCAGACAGTTTGGCCAAATATCCTTTACAAAAGAATCCTTATGTAAAGGTAAACATCTGCTCTTCAGATGGGCATACCCGTAGGAGGGATTGGTGGTAGCTGAGAGCGAGGTCGTCCAATTTGCGGAGGTCAGGACTGGCCGGGTGCCCTCGCCGGAGCAGCTTTGGGTGGCGCTTTCGCGCTCATACCGGGCGATGAGCGCGGCGGTGGAACGCAGCCTGGCGGAGAGCGGGCTGGGGGTGACTGATTTCATGCTGCTGGAGGCGCTGCTGCACAAGGGGCCCATGACGATTACAGAGATTCAGGCCAGTGTGCTCTTGTTGGCTACCGGGTCGATGACGGCGGCCGTGGATCGGCTGGAGAAAAAGGGATGGATCGCGCGGACGCTGACCAAGTCGGACCGGCGGGCGCGGGTGCTTGAGCTGACGATGGAAGGGCGCGCGAAAATGACGGTGGCGTATGACGAGCACAAGAAGAACCTGCGGGAGTGGCTGCGGGTATTGTCACCGGACGAACGTTCCACGACCTTTGCCGCTTTGCGCAAGCTGGAGCAGCACGTGACCGAGCCGACATAGCCGCAAAACACACGCGATCGATACAAGTTTCACCACCACCGTGACGGCAGGACTTCTTTGTCTCTGTTCAGGCTGGCTCACCGAAAAGCTTTAACACAGGAGAACACCCATGAGAACCCCGATCGTAGGTCTGCACCATGTAACGGCGATCGCTTCCGATCCGCAGCGCAATCTGGATTTCTATACGCAGGTGCTTGGGCTGCGCTTTGTGAAGCGCACGGTGAACTTCGATGATCCGGGCACGTACCACTTCTACTTTGGCGACGACACCGGGACGCCTGGAACGATTCTGACGTTCTTTCCGTGGCCCGGTGCGCAGCGCGGCCGTGTCAGCGCGGGCGAGACCGTTGCGACGGCATTCTCGATCCCAGTCGGTTCGCTGGCGTACTGGCGTGGGCGCTTGAAAGAGAAAGGCATTGTCACCGAGGAGAACATCCATTTTGGCAACCCGTATGTGCGCTTCAGCGATCCGGATGGTATGGTGCTGGAGCTGGTGGAGCACACCGAGGCTCAGCCCACGGCGGCTCCACGCTACGCCGACGTGCATGCGATCCAGGGGTTCTTTGGGACGACACTGCTGGAGTTGAGCCTGATGCGGACGCAGTCGTTCCTGGGCGTCATGGGGTATCAGAAGGTCGCGGGAGAGGGGGATCGTACGCGCTTTGCGCCGGAGGGCGAGGCGCGCGGACGGTTTCTGGATGTGGTGGTGGATAAAGCCGCCCAGCCTGGACGCATGGGTGCGGGCACGGTGCACCACATCGCCTTCCGGGCCAGTGACGACCAGGCGCAGTTGGACTGGCAGCGCGAACTCTCGCGCTACGGGAGCGTGACGCCCGTGCAGGACAGGACGTATTTCGAGTCCATCTACTTCCATGAGCCAGGCGGCGTGTTGTTTGAGATCGCGACGGATGCACCCGGGTTTCTGATCGACGAGACACCGGAGGCGCTCGGCGAGGCGCTACGAATTCCGGCGTGGTTTGAGGGGCAGCGCTCGGTGATCGAGGCGCGAATTCAGCCGATCACGCTTCACAAAGCTGCCGGTTCGACACAGGAGGTAGCACGGTGACTGCGGACCCGCACGGAGGCAGCAGGATCGTGGTGGCGGGAACCCCGTTGACCGAGGCGGCAGGAGCGATGATCCTGCTGCACGGCCGCGGCGCTACCGCCGAGGACATTCTGGGGCTGGGACAGGCTTTAGCGCCAGAAGGCTGGGTGCTGCTGGCGCCGCAGGCTGCGGACCACACGTGGTATCCGTATTCCTTTCTGGCGCCCCGCGCGGAGAATGAGCCGTATGTTTCGTCTGCGTTGGCGAAGGTCAGATCGACAGTGGAACATGTGCTGTCGGCTGGTGTTCCAGCAGACCGGATCGTGATCGCGGGCTTCTCACAGGGGGCCTGCCTTACGACGGAGTTTGTCGGGCGCAACCCCTGGCGGTACGGCGCGGCGCTGGCGTTTACAGGCGGGCTGATCGGGCCTTTGGACGAGCCGATTGCCTTGTCAGGCGACCTGGCGGGAACCCCTGTGTTGTTGAGCTCGGGCGACCCGGATCCGCATGTGCCGTGGGCCCGGGTGGAGCAGTCAGCCGAGCTGTTGCGCGGTATCGGGGCGGAGGTGACGCTGCGGCGGTACCCGGGGCGGCCGCATACGGTGAGTGCGGAGGAGGTGCGGGCGGCGCGGGAGCTGCTGGCGACCGTTGCGACACCTAGCTGACAAGTAACGGGCGAATTGTAAGGCACTTATGCCTTACAATTGTCCCGAGGTGACGTGGTGGCGAAGCTGAAACTGACTGCCAAGGGTCAAGTAACACTTCGGAAGGAAGTCTTGAAACATCTCGGGGTCAAGGCCGGGGATGAGATCGAATTTGAGGTGATACCTGGCGGAAAGATCGAGATGCAGGCTGCACGGCTTCCCGGAAATTGGGATCGCTTCATGGGCTCTCTGGCGGGGAAGACGAACAAAGTAGCGACCCTTGAGGAGATAAAAGAAGCAACCGAACGGGCCTGGGCCGGGCAAAGATGACCGTCACGGTAGATACGAATGTCCTTCTCCGCGCCGCCATTCGCGATGACGAAGCTCAGGCGCGTATTGCAGAGCGGAACCTGCGCAGTGCGAGTCAGGTGGTCATTCCTCTGCAATGCCTGTGCGAGTTCGTGTGGGTTTCCCGGCGCGTGTACGGGTTGTCTCATGCTGAAATTTCTACGTCGCTGAGAGATCTGCTTGCAGGACCGAATGTTGTTACAGATCGGCTTTCGGTGGCTGCTGGGCTGGCAATGATGGAATCTGGAGGAGATTTCGCTGATGGCGTAATCGCCTCAGACGGCCGACGGTCTGGGGGAGAGATCTTTCTCTCTTTCGACAGGCAGGCTGTCCGGCTGATCAGGGCGCTGGGGTACGCGGCGAAGCTCTTGTAGTTGTTACCTGGACAGCGATCTTCAGGTGAACGAAAAATGCCAACTTACCAGGCATCGCGACGTTCGGATTCTTGACGTCAGAACAAGGCTGAGCAGATTCCCTCTAAGTCCTTGGGACCGGCGGGCGCGCGAATGAGCCGACCTACGACTTCGCTTCGGCGGCCTCCAGGATTTGCGCGAAGAAATGCAACAGACGCAGGTTGTCGGTGACGCCGGGGCCGGCGCCGTCCAGGTCTAAATGGCTCAGGACGGGGCTGATGAGGGCGGCTTTCAGCGTGGTAGTCGGAAGTTCGGATTCCATCCAGAGGGTTTCAGCAGCGGGAATGATGTTGTCGCCTTCGCCGTGCAGCAGATACACGGGCATGGTGATGTCCTGAAGGTGCCCATGCGGACTAATCACCGCCATAGGTCCAAGCTGCTTCTGCTCGTC
>CAXTGN010000505.1:0-4106 GCA_964243455.1 uncultured Acidobacteriaceae bacterium | reverse complement strand
CCACACGGGGCTGGGATCACTGCGCCCACACCCCTGATCCGTGCACCACGCTGACGTGGGACACTAACTTGACGGTCGATTTGCGAAGCGGCGTCATGGCTTGACGGCTTAGTCCTACTGCGCTTAAGTCACTCGTATGACTGAGAAGGCCCTAAAAACTGCTTTGTCAAGCGTCGAAGACGCTGGTACCAAAGCAGCTATCTTGGAAGCTGCGATCCGCCTTTTCGGAGCCCAAGGTTTCGATGTTGTATCGATACGCGATATCACGGCCGCAGCAGGCGCGAACGGCGCGGCCGTGTTCTACCATTTCGGAACCAAAGACGAGCTGGTCCGGCAAGCCTTCGGTGCAGTGATCCGGCCGATCAACGCGGAGCGGCTACGCCTGCTGGGCGAGCTGTTGGAGCGCGCGGGCGACGGGACTGTCGATCCAGCCTGCGTGGTCAGAGCGCTAATTGGCCCAGTGGTTCTCAGCCTCGGTCGGGACTCCCGGAGCAGCAGCTATCATCGCTTCCACATTCTGACTTACGCGTTACAGCGTCCCTACGTCACCAAGATGATCCGAGATGAGAACGATGATGTCGCGCGGCGCTTCATTGATGCGCTCGCCCGCGCGCTGCCAGGTGTGCAGCGGCCTGCACTCTGGTGGAGGTTCGACTTCATCATCGGCAGCGTGGTGCATATCCTGCTTGACGTCGACCGTGATGGACGATTGCGAGACCTGTCGGGTGGCGCGTGCGAGACGTCCGACCCAGCCCAGGTGTTAGAGCAGTTGGTCGACTTCGCCACAGCCGGGCTAAAGGCGCCGGCTTCGCCTGCGCGCGCCAGCCGCTCCAGCCAAAGTAAGCAAATCCGGCCGCGACAGTCGCAAAAGAAGGCGAAACCATCTTGACCGTATCTCCAGACAACATCCGAGTTCCTGCCTGGCCCGAAGACCGGCCGATCGCAACGTCCGTCAGCGTCATGCTGGAAGGATGGACCGACGATTCTGCCCCCGGGCTCGGGCCGATGGGCAACCCGCTGAAGGCAGGCGTCCAAGATACGCAAGGCCGATCCTGGGCGGAGTATGGGCCCAAAGTCGGCACGCAGCGGCTGTTGGACGTGCTGGACGACGTGGGCGCCAAAGCTACGGTGTATTGCAGCGGCATCCTGGCCGCCCGCTACCCGGCACTGTTGCGTGACGTCGTAAAGCGCGGCCATGCACTTGCCGCGCATGCGTGGGCGCAGAACATCATACCCGCCTATCAGACGCAGGAGCAGGAGGCGGAAGACCTGCGCCGCACTGTTGACGCGTTGCAGCAGCATTCCGGCATGGCCGTGACCGGCTGGATCAGCCCGCGCGCGACGCCGAGCTTGAACACTCCGGAAATTCTGGCCTCGCAAGGCCTTCACTGGTACGCCGACGCCTTCGACCAGGATCTGCCCTACGTCGTGCCTACTGCGCAGGGCAGCGTCGTCGCCATTCCGTTCACGGTCGAAGTGAACGATTTCCCGCTCTACATCCGCTACGGCAACCGGCCAGAAGCGTTCACCGGCACATTGCAGACCATACTGGAGGGTTGGTCCTCAATCCGCAGCCCGCGCGCCTGCCTTGACATCACTGCTCACGCGCATGTTTTCGGGCGGCCGATGGGCGCCATCACCTTCAAGCGAGCGATAGAGATGGCGCAACGGCATGAGAGCGCCTGGTTGACCACGCATGCCGATCTCGCCGGCCTGTATCATCCTGATCGAGCCGGTTAGGAAGTGGTATGCGCCTCGTCTCTTTCGTGACCGATGGTCTGCGCGACGTTGGCCTGTTGTCCGGTGATGGCCTGATCCGGGTCGGGCCGCGTCTCGGCACCACCAGCCTACGGCAGATACTAGCCGAGGGGCGTATGACTGGGGTCGCGGCTTTGCGGGCTGGCCCGGTGGATTGCAAACTGGCAGACGTCACATTCCTTCCCGTGATCCCGGACCCACTGCACTTTTATTGCGTGGGGACCAACTACGCTGATCACCTCAAGGAAGTGCAAGACGCCGGCATCGCGCGGCCGACACCGAAGGCACCTGCACTATTCACCCGCTTTCCGGAAACGCTGGCAGCCGAACGTCAGCCCATTCTCATTCCGGGCGTGTCCGATAGCCTGGACTACGAAGGTGAGCTTGCCGTCGTCATCGGCAAACCTGGCCGCTACATCGCCGAAGCCGATGCCCTTGCGCACGTTGCAGGCTATGCTTGCTTCAACGATGCAAGCGTGCGGGACTGGCAGTTTCACACAAGCCAAGTCACGTCCGGCAAGAACTTCCTGCAGACCGGCGGCTTCGGACCCTGGATGGTCACGGCGGATGAGGTGCCTGATCCACAGGCCCTGACAGTCACGACGCGCGTCAATGGCCGTGTTCTACAGCACGGCAGCACGCGTGACATGATTTTCAGCGTCTCGCAGATTGTCGCATATGCATCGGCCCTCGTGCCGCTAATGCCCGGCGATGTGATTGCTACCGGTACGCCGAGTGGCGTGGGCTTTTCGCGCAAGCCGCCGCTTTTCCTCGCAGACGGCGACATTTGCGAGGTGTCGGTCGAGGGTATCGGCACCCTAACCAACCCGGTCAGCAAGGAGCGGATTTGAACATATCGAGTGCAACAATGGTCTGATCAAAGGTTCGATGATAAAGAACGGGAGCACCTAGGATGAAAAGCCGTTTGCTTTGGGCGTCCGGCCCTCTCGTCATCGGGTGCGTGTACCTGGTGTATGTCTGGGATCGCCAAGTTGTCGCGGTCGAAATGGTCGAGGTCCGGAAGGCGTTTGACCTGTCGCTCGCGGCAGGCGGCCTCATCGCGACTGTTTTCACCTTCGGCATCACCGTTGGATCGGTCCCGGCCGCATTGCTGACGACGCGGTTTGGTACCCGGTCCATGTTGGCGGTGGGAGCCTTGCTGTTCTCCCTATGCACCGCCTGGAGCGCGGTTGCCCCTAACGCGACAATCATGCTGCTTTCCCGCGTCGCGGGAGGTTTTGGGGAAGCGATCTTCAGCGTCGCGCTTTATACCTTCCTGGCATCACAGGCGCCTCGCTACAAGGGTGCGGCGGCGGGTGCCGCGGCGACCGTGTTCGGCATCGGGCTGTTCACCGGGCCATTGATTGTCGCCGCCCTACTCAGCCGGTCTACGACGTGGCAGGGACCATTCTATGTCCTCTCCGCGCTGGGTATGGCCGGCGGCATCGCGATCTGGCTGGTCCTACCCCGCCGTCCCGGCGTGGCCGTAGTGCCGATCCGGCCACGCCCAGTAACGTTAAGCCGCGTGTCACGCGTGCTAAAAGGCGGCACCGCGTCCTTGTTGCCAGTCGTGGCAGTCAACGGAATTGCGATCTACTCTTTCATCGCCCTGTTCCAGACCTTCCTGCGGGAAAACCAAGCCATGGCTTTATCGGGCGCCAGCCTAGTCGTCAGTCTGTTCGGCGTCGGCCAGCTTTTCGGTGGTGCCCCCATGGGATACCTCGCTGACCGTGTAGGCCGGCGCCGCTACCTTGCCGCCGCTGCAATCGTCACCGCAGGGGCGGGCTATGCAGTATTTGGCAGCCTGACGCCGCTGACCTGGGGCATGGCCGCCTTCGTGTTCGGGCTTGGTACCAACTCAATCTACGCCAACTGCATCGCGCTGGCGCAGGAGGGCGTTCCTGATGACGACCATGCACTCGCCACCGGCCTGCTAGCCACCGTGTACTTCCTTCCCGCAGCGTTCTCAGGTTGGATGCTTGCCGAGCTGAAGGAGGCGCTAGGCTGGCATGGAGCTGGCATGCTGTTGTACACCGTGCCGTTCCTGGTCATGAGCATCGCCCTGGCCATCACCGGAGGCACGCGTCGGGCTTCCCTGACCGGCTGATCAAGAGGGCGGCCGACAACGTTACTTGGCCCTGCCGTCCGAGGGAAGCGCGCGTGCGGTGCTGAACGGAACCCTCAAGGACGCTTGCCAGCGTGGTGCACGGATCAGGGGTGTGGGCGCAGTGATCCCAGCCCCGTGCGGGGTCAGGCGACGCGGACGTAGCTTGGCATCCCAAGGGGTGATGTTGGTAAGCGTCGGCTGTAGGCCGCGGTTTTGGTTGTCCGGCGCTGGCCTGAGTTGG
>CAXTGN010000504.1:0-4107 GCA_964243455.1 uncultured Acidobacteriaceae bacterium | reverse complement strand
GCCGAGGATGGCTTTGAGGGGTTAACTGCGCTGAAGCGGTCGCTGCCGGACATCATTATTTCGGACCTACGCATGCCCAACATGAACGGATTTGAGTTTCTGTCCGTGGTGCGCCGGCGTTTTCCGGTCATTCCAGTGATCGTCATCTCCGGTGAGTTTTCCGGCATTACCGTGCCCGAAAGCGTGCTCGCCGACGCATTCTTCCCTAAGGGGCGATACGACATCGAGGAGCTTTTCGCGAAAATCTCGGAGCTGTTGCACGAGTTACCTACTCGCCCTCGCGTCGGTAAGCCGACCAAAGCTGCTGTCTGGGTGAAGAACGAGAAGGGCACCATTGCGGTCACCTGCACGGAATGTCTGCGCACCTTCCCGGTGCTGGAGGCACTCGCGGGCATCAATGAGGTCGAATGTGACTTTTGTGGTTGCTCGATTCGCTTCGAGATCATAGGGGAGCATTTCGCTCATTCCGACGCCTCTGCGTCCGAACTCAGAACCTAGCTTGGCAGATTGGCCGTCGGCTGGCTCCACAGGACCTGATGTGCTCTATACGGGTGTCTTAGGTCTGGAGGGACTTGACGTCGCGACATACCGGACTGTAGGGCGCGCGCTAGGTTTCGCCAGTTCTAAGGCCCCTGAGCTCCAAGGATCCTGCAAAAGCATGTGCTTCACCTACCAAGCAGATGCCCTGCGGGTCCTTGCTCGATACCGTAATCCATTCCCAATCAGAGCGATCTGGAGAGGGACGGCAGCGCCGTCCGACTCTGCCCTGGAGTAATCTCTCGACTCGAACTGCCGACAGTTTCAGGTGCAGATCATCCCCTTCTATTGCACAGAAGAGCTTACCGCCGCGGCTCAACGAGGTACGCCTTGAGCTCAGAGGAGCAACGGTGACGTCAGCGTCAGGAGGAAGCTCAGCTCGTATTTGTAGAAGAATGCGGTCTCGCACCATCTGCCCCATAACCCAAACCAATGAAGTTTGTTGCTGCCTGACGCAGGTAGCTGAAATATGACACGAATCTTGTGGCACTGGTCCGCTCGGGTATTCAGTATTTCGTGACCCTGTAACGTAAGCAGGACCTGTTTCTTGTACACAAAACGCCGTCGTTAGACGGCGCACAGTTCCTGTGACGCCAAGATCTAGGCCGGCTGCCAGAGCTCGTGTCAGCCGGCCTACTTCCTAGAATGCGACTTTAAGATACCAACCAGGGGTTTGTTCCTCATTGCCGCGAAACTGCCGCAAATGGTAGGAACACGCTGAAGACGGTGCCCTGGTGCTCTGGCCTTTGAGAGCTGCGGAAGCGGATCGCCCCGTGGTGCCGTTCGATGATCTCTTTGCTGACCCACAAGCCGAGCCCCGTACCGCCAATCCCCTTGGTCGTATAGAAGGCGTCGAAGATCTTCTTCTGCTGTTCCGGTGACACTCCCATCCCCGTATCCGCGACTGTGAGAACCAACCCTTTCTGTCCAGTCTTCCAGTTAGTCGATTCGCGGCTGCGCAACACCAGCCGTCCCCCAAGAGGCTGCATGGCGTCAATGGCATTGCTGATGAAGTTGCTAAGAACCTGCCGGATCTCGCCTTCAAAGCACTCTGCCGGGCGTTCAGCGCGTTTTCGCTTCTCCACCTTGATACCCAAGTTCACCAGACGTCCTTGATAGATCGACAAGGCTTCTCCAAAAAGATCTGAACAGCTCACCAGGCTCGGTTTCGTGGACTGTTTGTGGAAGCGCAAAGTCTGGCTGCTGATGGCTGAAACCCGCTGCAATTCGCGCTCAGCGGTCTCAAGGTACTCATAAACCTCACCTGGCTCGGTATTCATTTTCGAGAGATAGATGAGATTGGTCACTGATTCCAGTGGGTTGTTGATCTCGTGGGCGATGGACGAGGCTAGGCGGCCTACCGCCGCCAGCTTTTCATTCCGGAGCAGGAGGTCTGCAGTTCGCTTCTGCTCCGTGACGTCTCGTGAAAAGGTCACAATACCCTCGTCTGTCGGGTACACCTCTACCTGCAACCACATATCGAGCGGAGGCGGGTAATAAGCCTCTACCGAACCCGGAATGCCTTGGTGCATCGCGCGGTGATAGCTATCGAAGAAGGGTGACCCCGCATATGCGGCTTCCGGAAACTCTTTCCAGATGTTTCGGCCAATCAACTGCCTGCCTAGCCCGTAAGCCTTTTGTGCCGACGCATTCAGATAGATGATCGTCCACTCACGATCAACGCCCACGACAGAGTCCTTGGTAGCGCTCAGAAATTGTTCTAGTCGGACATTCGCCTTGTCTCGATCCCGAGCGGCTAGAACGGACGCTGTTGTGTTCTGGTGGGGATTGAAGACCCCAGCGATCCGCCCCTTGTCGCGGATCGGGATGAGTGAATAGGTCCAATACTGCTCTTCTATGACGCCGTTCATCCAAACAGGGATGAGTACGTCTTCCTGGATCGGCGTTTGCCCGCGCTCGTAGCAGGCTTTGAAGTCTTCTTCCACGAGAGACCACGCTTCGGGGAAGACCTCACGATAGGACTTGCCGAGAGCGGAGGGGTGCCTCTGATCCAGCGTAGGGATCGCCGCATCGTTGTAGAGAAAGACCAAGTCGCCACCCCAGCAAAGAGTGGTGGGCTGCGGTGTAGAGAGCATCAGATCCACAGAAGATACCAGCGTGTCCGGCCATGCCTCGATAGGTCCCAGGGGTGTTAGTTCCCATGCGAAAGCCCGTGTCAGGTCGGCCATCGTCCCCGTAGTCTCAATGCGTTCCGTGCCCAGATGCCTGCCGCCGTCCTTCAGTCCGTAACTCGCCATGTCTCTGTGCCGTCGTGTACTGCTTTGATTCTATTCAACTCGATGAACCTGAACCGAGTTCAACGCCAGCTCGGTGCTCGTGTGTACGACTGCTTGATCTGCCTCAGGATAGTGCCCTATAAACGCCGTTCTCGTCACGTGAGCCCATAGCACTTGGCAGCGCTAATGCTCATTCCCTTTCGTCTCCGAACAGAGGAACGAGCTTGGCTGCGGGCTTCCTCACGGCGAAGTCGAGCTGCACCTGTTCGTGACCCGTCGGATGCTGCTCCCGCCACAGCTCCAAGAGGAGCGGCGGCATGGCGGAGAGCACCGCCTTGGTCCTATGAACCTTGGCATGGCAGCCCGGGCACAAGGACACCATCAGGTTGAGCACTGATCTACCAGGTTTACGGTGATGCACGATGATGGATCGCTTGTCCCGGCCAAATGCGTCGCAGACGCGGCAACTGTACCCGTCGCGTTCCAGAACCGCTTCCCGCAATCCCCCGAAATACGCTTCATCCTGCCGTTTGAGCGTGTAGCAGGTTGAACATAGCCCCAGCGCGAGGACCTTGGCGTTTCCGCAAGGGCAGTGCATCACGCGTTGCCGGTTGGGTTTCACTTCCCTGCTCCTGCAGCGTATCTATATAAAGTCTGACGGCTGATGCCCAGCTCGCCGGCAAGCGCCGTCTTGGATTCCCCAGCCGCCACACGCCGCCGTAGTTCTTTGGCCTGCACTGGGTTCAGGCAATGCTTCCTTCCAACGTATGCGCCTTCCCTTAGCTTAGCCAGTGCGATTCCCTCCCGCTGGCGTTCCCGGATCAGGTCACGTTCGAACTGCGCGAACGCTCCCATCACGCTCAGAAGCAAGTGCGACATGGGGGAGTCTTCACCGGTGAAGGTCAGATTCTCTTTTTCAAACCGCACGTGGACGCCGCGATCCGTGAAGCCAAGAACCACCTTCCGCAGATCGTCCAGGTTACGGGCCAGACGGTCCATCGAGTGACAGATCACCGTGTCGCCCTCGCGCACGTACCCGGTAAGCTGTTCCAGCTCCGGCCGGTGGAGATCCTTGCCGGATGCTTTGTCCACAAAGCGCTTGTCGAGATGGATGCCTTCGAGCTGTCGCAGCTCCTTCTGATCGAGCGAGCTGACGCGCAGGTAGCCGACCGTTTGGCCGGCTCGACGCTTCCCTTTTGTCCCTTTAGGTTCTAAGGCTTTGGCCATCTCGTGTCACAATAACAGAATCGAGATCCTTGTGAGACGTGATTCTGTCACACATGCCACGTACCGCAGGGGTATACCTCAGCATTGCGAAACCCTTTCAATTGGC
>CAXTGN010000503.1:0-4116 GCA_964243455.1 uncultured Acidobacteriaceae bacterium | reverse complement strand
TGCCCGGCCAGCACGGTGCCGGTGAGGTCGTCAAAGCGGGACGCGCACGCCTTGCAGCGGTAACGCTGACGATGCGGCTGCGTATCATCGCACCCGTCCCGGATCACCGAAGAGCTGGCGCATCTAGGACAGCATACACCCTCTGGCCAGCGGTGCTGACGCACAAGCGCGAAGCACTTGGCGTCGTCCATCAGCCCGGAGAGGTTGACCAAGTCGGATGCAGGCATAATGGCAAAGGCTCCTCGCGCGCTTCAGCCATCACACCAGATACCCGCCAGCCGCAGCGCCCGGATCACCACCCTGGAACCCGACAAGAGCCTCCTGTGAATGTCACCAGCAGCAACCGCCATGATGCGCCGGCGCTGCCGATGAAGTCCGCCCGAAGAACAAAGGTGTCGAGTGGCGCTTCCAGCGGCATGATGTCTCATACGACATCATCCAACAGACCCCCCCCTCCCTGTTCAAACACCCGATCGAGCGTCTGACGGTTCGTGAAACGGGCCAGATCCTGTATGCAGTCATGGTGAACGTAGCGGATTGTAGGGATGATGCTCACGAATCCCCTCATTTCCGTTGACGCCGGTCTAGCCCCGATTGGGCGACGCTTCGTAGAACCCTTGCGCGATGACGGGAGGGGTTCGGAGCATGGCCAAGGCGGCGCGTTTGGAGGAGGTTCGTGGCTTCATCGGCGGTCTGTATGGCCCTGACCTGCACGCCAAGCGCATTGACGCGCTGGCGGGTGCCACGCTTGGTGTGATGATGGGCGCCTCGCTGGCGGTCGCGATGATCGGCCAGGCGCTGGCGCAGGCGCGCGGCCTGGTGACCAAGCATACGGTCAAGCAGGTGGACCGGCTGATGAGCAACCGGGGCATCGACGTCTGGGACAGCTTTGCCCTCTGGGTCCCGCAGCAGGTCGGTGCCCGGCCCGATGTCCTGGTGGCGATGGACTGGACCGACTTCGACCATGACGGCCAGTCGACGCTAGTGCTGAGCCTGGTGACGGGCCACGGCCGGGCCGCGCCGCTGATCTGGCTGTCCGTCTGGAGAGACGAGAATGCGACCCGGCACAACGACTACGAGGACGCCTGCTTGCGCCGACTGGTCGAGACGCTGCCGCTGGGGTGCCGGGCGACGATCCTGGCCGACCGCGGCTTTGGCGACCAGAAGCTGTTTGCCTTCCTGGGCGAGCTGGGCTTTGCCTACGCGATCCGCTTCCGCGGCAACATCAAAGTCACCGATGTGGACGGCATGTCTAAGCCTGCCGCCGAGTGGGTGGGCAAGAGCGGCCGGGCGCGCAAGCTGCGCGACGCCCGCGTTACGGCGCAAGGCCGGCAGGTTGGCGCGGTGGTGTGCGTGCACGCCAAGGCGATGAAGGAGCCCTGGTGCTTGGCGGCCAGCGACCCGGAGGCCACTGCGGCCGTGCTGGTGAACCACTACGCCAAGCGCTGGACGATCGAGCCTGCGTTCCGCGACACCAAAGACGCGCGCCTCGGCATGGGGCTGTCATCGACCCGCATCCGCGAGACCATGCGGCGCGACAGGCTTCTGCTGGTCAGCGCGTTCGCCCTGGCGCTGCTGACGTTGCTGGGAACAATCGGTGAAAGCCTCGGCATGGACCGCCTGGTCAAGTCCAACACGTCGAAAGCCCGCAGCCACTCATTGTTCCGCCAAGGCTGCATGCTCTACGAACTGATCCCGAACATGCCCGAACACAGGCTTGCCCCGCTCGCCGCAGCGTTCGCCAAAGCGGTCTCAGAGGCAAGCCAGTTCAACGGACTATTTTCTTATGCGAAATGAGGGGATGATTGAGGGTTGTAGGTCCGGCTCTGTCAAATCTGTTCCTGCACTATGCTTTCGACGCGTGGATGGCGAGGACCTATCCCGGCATTCCGTTCGAGAGATACGCGGACGACATCATCTGCCATTGCAGAAGCGCCGAAGAGGCCCAGGCGCTGTGGAGTAGCTTGGAGGTCCGATTTACAGCCTGCAAGCTCACTCTGCACCCGCAGAAGACGAAGCTCGTCTACTGCAAGGACACGAACCGGCGTGGCGACTTTCCGAGACAGACGTTCGACTTCCTCGGCTATGCATTCCGGCCGAGGGAGGCGATATGGCGCGGCGACAAACATGCGGTCGCGTTCCTGCCTGCAGCCAGTCCGAAGGCGCTGAAAGCGATCAGGCAGACGATCCGGCGATGGTCTTTGCATCGACGGAGCGACTTGACCTTGGCTGACCTGGCCCAGAAGTACAACCCGTATCTCCGGGGCTGGATCAACTACTACAGCCACTTCTACAAATCGGCACTACATCCAACACTCCGATGCGTAGATGCCCACCTGATCCGCTGGGCGCGGAACAAGTACAAACGTCTGCGCTCACGACCAAAGGGCGCGCGAGACTGGTTGGCTCGGATACCCCGCGCAAACCCGGCTCTGTTCGCACACTGGCGCGTGCTGCATGTCAACGGCCGAACATCGGGAGCCGTGTGAACCGAGAGGTTCAAGCACGGTTCTAGGAGCGCCTGGGGGTGAGATTCCCCCGGGCGACTCGCCAGCTGAGAACTGCGTTCAAAGCCTAATGCGAACTATCAATCCACATTAACATGCACCGCCGACCAAACGTAAAGCGTCCGATTTTCGATTGAAGGAGCATAAGAAGTCCACTGGTCGGCGTCAAAGGCGAAGTTTGCCAAAGGTTTCGACAACGGAACGCCTTCACCAAGCTTGTTGCATCCGCTTGCGCGAAGCAGATTTTCTACACCGTGCCGGGCTACTGCTCGTTCCATATTGATATTCTCCCATGCTTTGGGTGATGAGCAAATCCAGGTATTCAAGCCTGAAAGCGTCTGCGTTAAAGAACCGTCTGGTGACGAACCCTGCGGCAAGAGTGCTTGTTGAGTAGTCTTTGGAGCTCTACTCACTTTAGACCATGTGCCTACAAAGGACCCGTTCATCCCACAAAAGCCACTCAGCTGCGCCTCGTTCCTACCGTCAATGAGAGCACCCTTTGCAGAAAACATGATGTCAATCCGAACGGAGTCAGCTAAGAAGGTCCCTTGCGTCTTCCCGCTGCCGACCACCCGAGCGGCCGCATCCTCAAATGCATGAACCTCACATGTCCGCGGATTATCGCCTCTCGTGGTGCTTAAGATGTCGACCTTGAAGACCGTACGAGCTGAGCAGCCAAATACATTACTCACCTGACAAGCTGGCACTTCAGTCACAGTCATTTCGCCAGCAAACCCCCGTTCATTGAATTTGTAAACACCCAGCAGTTCTGCGGATCGTGCTTGCATGGTGGCCGGAATAGAGGGGTTCTCACTAGTTCCAGTGCCTAGCGGCAGGCAGCGGGCCAGATTGAAGCTGCGGCCACTTGTCAAGTTATGAACGACGACATTATCTGAGTTGACGAACCGGTAGTCCCATTGCGTTCCCATGGGTACTGTCGAGGATCGCATGGTTTGCGTGGTAAAACCGTTGGCACGCCTACTCAGGACCTGCTCCTCGTCAACGTTCCCGGCTCTGTCCTGAAAATGACTTTCCGTGTCTGACAGCGACCATAAGTAAGGCTTCGCTGCGCAGTCCCGGGTTGCACCCACTGCCCACATACCCTGGACATTGGGCGCTGTTTGCTGAGCCACGGCCTTAGTGCTCAGAGCTGTTAACAGAGACGCAGCCGCCAAGAAATTAATCCACGGCGAAGAACATCCACTATTAGCTTTTATCATACGCTCAGCAGCATTAAATTTGACACAGCCTCTTATTCCTTCATTAATGTAGAGTTCACATTTGTTGTCGAGTTTAGCGTGCCTGTATTTTTCTGTTTGGTCAAGCGTCACTCCTTCGTTTCGGCCGCACTCTTCCCCCGAGCTGTCGCGCAACGGCTTCGACCCAGGCGAACACGGCGTGACGCCGACCATAGGTATAGCAAACCGCAATCATCGGCGCTGGGGATCGCAATCATCGGCGGGCCGTGCCCGAGAGCATGCAGAGTTATGGGGGGTGATTAGGCTGCGGCTGCTATTGGTCGCCGGTCGTCGTTGGCGGGCCGGAAGCCTGGGTGACGGCGGCGGAAGGCATCCTCGAGCGTGTCGTTCAGCACGGCGGTGCGCACGTC
>CAXTGN010000502.1:0-4118 GCA_964243455.1 uncultured Acidobacteriaceae bacterium | reverse complement strand
TCGTGGACGACGCCACGAGCAAGCTGATGCAGCTGCGCTTCGTTCCCAGCGAGAGTACAGACAGCTACTTCGCTGCGCTACGCGGCTATCTGCACGAACACGGCTGCCCTGTCGCCTTCTACTCCGACAAGCACTCCGTATTCCGCGTCGTGCGGCAGGACACCAAGGGCGGCCAGGGCATGACACAGTTTGGCCGCGCTCTTTCTGAGCTGAACATCGAGATCCTTTGCGCGAACTCCAGCCAAGCGAAGGGCCGCGTCGAGCGGGCGAACCGGACGCTGCAGGACCGGCTTGTGAAGGAGCTACGACTATCCGGCATTAACAGCATGGAAGACGGTAACGCCTTCCTGCCTGCTTTCATGGAGCGCTACAACGAGCGCTTCGCCGTGCCGCCAGCAAGAACACAGGACCTGCACCGTCCCTTGCGAACGACCACTCCCCGGCTGAACGATATCCTGTGCCACCGCGAGCAGCGCTACGTCGGCGCGCAGCTAACGTTCCATTACGACCGCAAGCAGATCATCCTCGAACAGACCGAGGTTGCGAAGAAGCTTGAAGGCCAGTACGTCGAACTGTTCGACTACTGGGACAAGCCGCTGGAGGTTCGCTGGCGAGGGCATGTACCTCCCTATCGCGTCTTCAGCAAGGACCAGCGCGTGAATCACACGGCCATCGTCGAGAACAAGCGTCTGGGCCATGCGCTCACCATCGTGAAGGCTCAGCAGGACCTTCGGCTGGCAACCAAGGTCATGACCAACAGCGAGAAGACCGGCTACAAGAAGCGAGTTAGCGCGACTAGCGAACCTCAGTTCGCTTCAAGGTTGCGTTGAGTTCATCACGCCCCGACTGCCACACCACACGATCGAGAAGCACCAAGCATGCGACACTTCCGAGCAGAAGCCAGACCTCCGGCCATAACCACAGGGAAAACGTTCTCCGTACCAGCGAGAAGAGACTGAAGCTCCCGACACCAAGGTTGAAGGTGAGCTGTAGAAATCCCGCTCGCATCGGTCGCAGGACGGTTATGAAGCCGAGAGTGGCGAACGCAAGCGCTAGCACATAGCCTCCCACACTTGTCGTGTACAGACCGTCCTTCCAGGCTGATGCCGCAAAAACAGAGAACACTCCGGCGACTGCCAACTCATAAAGAAGAACTACACACCTGCTAGCAACGACCACGGCAGGGCGCATTGATCCTCCATGACTCCGAAGACGCTGTCTTTTCGACGAAATCAGGTCCAACAAGGGTACCGCTCCTTTCGAGCGAAAACGCGCGAGCCCCCGCGGTGGAAATGATGGAAATCGCCAAATGCGGCGCTTTCACACATTCCCACCGCACGACGACCACGGCCTTATACTGACATTTCTATTGGGCGCCTTACCCTGTCGTTTCTACTGAGCGCGAACAAAATCCCGGGGTTCGTTACCAGACTCGATTAGGGCGCATCCTCGACAGGGTGAACCTGAAATCCTTTGCCTTCGGAACTGAAGTAGCGGCGCCGCATCCAGAATGCTACGTTGACGAGACCGATGAGAGCTGGCACCTCGATCAGTGGTCCGACGACGCCTACGAAAGCCTCTCCAGAGTTGAGACCGAACACGGCCACGGCGACAGCTATCGCCAGTTCGAAATTGTTGCCGGCTGCCGTGAAAGACAGCGTTGCCGATTGCGCGTAATCGGCACCCAGCTTCTTGCCCATCCAGAAGCTCACCAGGAACATGATGAGGAAGTAGATGACGAGCGGAATCGCGATTTTCACCACATCAAGCGGAAGACGCACGATCAGATCTCCTTTAAGCGAGAACATGACCAGGATCGTGAACAGCAGCGCTACGAGGGTCAATGGACTAATGCGCGGGACGAGCCGGGTCCGGTACCAGTCTTCTCCCTTGGCGCGGATCAGAACGAAGCGGGTCAGGAACCCGGCGACGAACGGGACGCCCAGGTAGAGACAGACGCTCTTTGCAATCTGCCCTATTCCGATGGGAACGACACTTCCCTGCAGGCCGAAAAACTTCGGCAGCACGGTCAGGAAGACCCAGGCATAGAGGCTATAGAAAAGCACCTGAAAGACGCTGTTGATGGCGACCACACCGGCGACGTAATCCGTATCGCCCTCCGCCAGTTCATTCCAGACCAGCACCATGGCGATGCAGCGGGCAATCCCAATCAGGATTAGACCACGCATGTAGGCCGCTTCCCCGCGAAGACAGAGGATCGCCAAAAGGAACATCAGCACCGGCCCGATAAGCCAGTTCTGCACGAGCGAGAGGCCCAGCACCCGCTTGTTGCGGAAGACCTCACCCAGCTTCTCGTAGCGGACCTTTGCCAAGGGCGGAAACATCATGATGATGAGCCCGATGGCGATGGGGATGTTTGTGGTGCCGCTCTGGAAGCGGTTTACGAAGTAAGCTGAGGACGGAACGAAGTGCCCGATCGCGACACCAATCGCCATCGCCAGGAAGATCCAGAGCGTGAGGAACCGGTCGAGAAACGAGAGCTCCTTGCGGGCAGCCGGAACACACACTTGGCCGTGTGTAACGGGAGCGGTGGAGATCAGCAGGCCTCGCAAGCAATTTCGGTGACTGCCGTAGGAAGCGGAGCGCCCTCGAGGAGCACGTGTTTCGATGGTGAGCAGCAGGCTTTGGTAAGCCGGGCTTTGTCGGCCTGCATCGGTTTCTCGTCCTTTAGCCATGCAAGCGTTTGGCGGAGAACCTGTGAGGCTCCGATGTGAGGAGGCATCACGATCCTGTAGTGCATCCATTTCCCTTCCCGGCGCGCCTCCACGATTCCGGCGCTGCGGAGATAAGCCAGATGCCGGGAGATCTTCGGCTGAGGGCCCCCCAGGATCTCTACGAAGTAGCAGACGCAGATCTCCTGATCGCCCATCAGGTTTAGTAAGCGGAGGCGTGTGTTGTCCCCAAGCGCCTGAAAGAACCGCTCGACGTTGTACGCTTGCCTTCCTGTCTTCCCTGCCATGTCTTATGTATACGCATTGACGTATGCAAAGGCAAGCCATATAGTCGCGTAAGCGGATGTGAGGAGGCGGTGATGTCAGAGCAGCTTTTGGACTCGGTCAGGTCGAAGTACGGCGCGGTTGCCGAAAGTACGCTGTCCAGCGATCACGCAGGCGTAAAGGCGGTCGCCGAGGCATTTGGCTACAGCGCTGAGGAGCTAACCTCCATTCCTGCAGAGGCCAACATGGGCCTCTCCTGCGGAAATCCCACGGCAACCGCTCACCTCCGCCCCGGCGAAGTGGTCGTTGATCTTGGGTCCGGTGGCGGCCTGGACGTGTTCCTTGCAGCGAAGATGGTTGGGCCGAACGGCCGTGCCATTGGCATTGACATGACCACAGCCATGATCGAGCGTGCGAGAGAAAATGCAGCCAAGGGCGGCTACACGAATGTCGAGTTCTATCAATCCACCGTCGATCAGATTCCGCTTCCGGATGCCTCGGTCGATTGCGTCATCTCCAATTGCGTCATCAATCTAGCCCCTGACAAGCCAGCGGTTTTCCGTGAGATCGCACGTGTTCTAAAGCCGGGAGGTCGAGTTGCCCTGAGTGACATCGCCCTTAAGCATGAATTGCCGGAAGCCGTTGCCCAGAGCATGGCCGCCTACGTCGGCTGTATCGCAGGAGCCGTTCTGATCGAGGACTACCGCGCCGGTCTGCTCCAGGCCGGATTCCAGCACGTTGAGATAGTGGATAGCGGGGCCGACTTGAACGCCTACGCCAAGGTCGAGAACCAGGCGGGTTGCTGCTCTCCCAGCATGGAAGCTGGAAATCCTTTCCAGGTCATCGGGGAAGCCTGTTGCACTCCGGGTCCCAGCAGCTCTCCTTCCCTGCACGAGGAGTTGACCACTCTGCTTTCGCAGTACGACGTGAACGAGGCAGCCGCCAGCGTAAAGGTTTATGCCCTCAAGCCGCAGGCCGAAGCGTCACCGTCGTGCTGCGGCCCGACCTGCTGCTCCTGAGAGTGCCGTCGTCCCAACATCAAGGAGAACAGATGCAGACCGTGATTTTCGCCTGCGTGCATAACGCGGGCCGCTCCCAGATGGCGGCGGCATTCTTTAAGCAGCTTGCCGACTCCAACAAAATGCGGGCGGTTTCGGCTGG
>CAXTGN010000501.1:2262-4119 GCA_964243455.1 uncultured Acidobacteriaceae bacterium | reverse complement strand
ATCGGCCTCCGCGACCTCCGCCAGCGCATCGGCCTCGCTGACCCCAGCCTTGCGGAAGATGTTGGCCGCGCGCACGGCGGCGTACTGCACATAAGGGCCCGTTTCACCCTCAAAGCTGAGGGCGTCACGATAATCAAAGGCAATCACGGTATTACGGGTGAAGCGCAGCATGAAGAAGCGGAGCGCGCCAATGCCAATCGCCGACGCAATCTCCTCGCGCTCGTGGATCGCCAGTTCGGGGTGCCGGCGTTCGACTTCCTCAAGCGCCGCACCGACCATCCTGTCAATCAGATCGTCTGCCTTGACGCCAAAGCCCTTACGCCCGGAGACCTCGATGTAGGCACGGCCCTTGTCTTCGTCCTTCAGCGTGTAGCCAAGCTCCTCCGCGCACCGCGGCGTCAGGGCGACCATCGCGTAGTTCAGGTGGAAGTAGTGCTCGCTCTCACGAACGAACCCAAGCGAACGCAACGCCTCTTTCACCTGGATCTGCGGGTCATCCTGCCGTGAATCGATGACGTTGTAGACCGCGCTTGCTTGCCCAAAACTGGGGTGAGGCTGCTCCCCGTGCTCGGTGGAAATCCAGCAGGTGTGGGTCCGGTATTCATGAAACTTTGCATAACCGAAGTCCAGCCCAAGCAGACCGAACTTCCAAAGGTGATAGGCGATGTCCTTGCCCACATAAGTCACGGTTCCGTTGGAGCGGATGATGATCTTCGCGTCCTCGTCCGCTTCGCCCTCGATCAGCGCCGACGCTCCGGCCCGGCGCATCACCCAGCAACCTGCATTCTTTCCGGCGGTCTCGTGATACAGCACGCCCTTTTCGACCATGAGCGCCCGCGCCGCCTCCCAGAAATGGAGGTGCAGAATCTCACTCTCGCGCGGCAGAAAGTCATACTCAATCCCAAGCCGCTCCATGGTGGTCAGGTGCGCCCTGAGCACCGAGGTCGCAATCAAATCCGCGATCTCCGCTGTATCGCTCCTAGCCGAGATAATCGAGTCGCTCGCTGCTCTCCAGCGTCTCCGTGAGCCACTCCCGCACTTCACCCAGAGACATGCCCCTGAGCTCGGTAACCCCGACCACAATGTCGGCAACCTGCACACCCGTGTTATCGACGTAGTTCTGCACACCAAGGTCGTAGCCCTGCTTCCAGCCGGCCTGATCGCCCGTACCCGACCGCAGCATGCGCCCGAAGCTGTCTCCCAGGATGGCATTGCGCAAATGGCCTACGTGCGCGGACTTATTGGGGTTGATGCTCGTGTGCTCCAACAGCTGGAAGCCCGGACCGCCCACGACCGCGTGCTCATCCGCGGCAATGCGTTTGGCCACGGAGGCGCGATCCAGCTTGACATTAAGGTAGCCCGCGCCGGCGATCTCCACGCCGGCCACGCCCGGCATTTCGGCCAGTGCGGCCTGCAACTCCCCCGCGATCACGCGCGGCGCCTTCTTCAGCGGCTTGGCCAGCTGCAAGGCGACAGTCAGGGCCATTTCGCCGAAATCGATCTTGGGAGGTAGCTCCACGGCAAACCCGGGCAGCTCCACACCGTACCGCTCCTCCACGAGCTCCGCCACGCGCGCCTGAAGCTGCTCTTGCAAAATCCTGTACATACTTTGCCCTTCTCTTCGCCCAGCCGTTTCTGCCTTAAGGCAACTCCGCCGGCAGCGTTTCCAGCTCTTCGGCCAGCGGCTTGCGCCGGGCGCGATGCAGCCGATGCATCAGAAACCATCCGCCACCCACACCGGTCAACGTCACCAGCAACCACGAGTGGATGAGCAGGCCGAAGATCGTCGCCGCGGAGTCCGTCACACCATGGCGTAAAAGCGCGTCCTTGCAGGCAAACTCAAAGGGGCCAATGCCG
>CAXTGN010000501.1:0-2252 GCA_964243455.1 uncultured Acidobacteriaceae bacterium | reverse complement strand
ATGGTCCCGCCCAATCGGTGCGCAAACCGATTAAATGTACAGCGGAGACATACAACAAGCCTTCAAAGGCCCAGGCGGCAAAGCTGACCAGCACCAGCAGCAGGGTTCCCACCGCACCGATTTGCCGGATGCAATCCAGCGCGAGCAGCAGCCAATGCTCCAGCTTGCGCAGCGTGGCATTAGCCGTACCCGCGAAAACCTTCTGGATGAGAGGCCCAAGCGTCTGCGCCCCAAATACCATGACCAGCAGGCCGATGGTAGACGCTGCCAGCCCGACCTTTGCCGCGGTACGCAGGTGCGGTGAAACCACCCGCCCCGTGTGCATCGTGACCACAAACAGAACAGCCAGCGAAAAGACGTCCAGGAGCTTTTCCAGGATGACCGTGCTCAGCACCACAGAAGGCGTTGCCCCGAGATCATCGGCATACGTGAAGATGCGCATCACGTCGCCGATTCGGAACGGCAGAATGTTATTGGCTGCGAGCGATGTTAGCAGGACACGCGAGCAGTCGCTCAGACGGGAGCCGGACCTCCGCAGCATCAACCACCAGCGGTAGCAGCGCGTGCCGTAGCCCAGGATGCTGAACAGAACGACGCCGACGATCCATACAGGGGCGGCAAGGCGAAGACTGCCGAACTCCGAAAAGTGGAACCCGCGAAAGGTCCACCACAAAAAGAAGGCGCTGATTGCGAAGCCCGGCAGGGTCTTCAGCACTTTCAACCGGCCTTCACCTGTCTCCTTCGTCACTACCTGTTCCATGCGCTCGCCAGACGCCGCCGAAGTTGCGCTACAAAGCAGCTGTCGCGGGAGACGTCCCCTCATTGTAGCGTCCCCAACGGGTAGCAGCCTCCTGCCCAAAGCAACTTAACGGGACGGCTCGTCATATCCGGCGAGCGACGGAATGGCAGCCGTATGGCTCTCGGTGCCGGCTGCGGGTTCGGCAGCCACCGGCAGGAATGGCCGCGTTCCCTGTGTCGCTGCAGCGAAACCAGCCGCATCGCTCGGCGCCAATAACACCGAAAGCTGTCCGCTGGGTGTCGTCCGCCAGCCAAGCCCGGCACCCGATTCCCGAAGCTCTGCGGCCAGCACCCGGCCTGGGTCCTGCGCGGGAGCAAGAGCCTTTGCCTGGCGTGACAGCTCGATGGCCCTGCCCTCGTGACCGCGGGCCTGCTCGAGCTCGCCGGCAACCGTCAGCATCTCTGGATCAGCCGGGAAACGCTCACGGCCGATGCGCGCCCACCCCTCTGCGGACCTGTAATCCCGTGCGGCGATCCCTACACCGATGGCCGCCTCCAGCTCCCTTGCCGGCGCGCCAGAAAGATCTCTTGCCTTGTACAGCGCAACAGCCTCCTTCGGCAGGCCCACACCGGCATACCCGTCCGCCACGGCACCGATCACATCCGGATTTCCTGCAAAGGCCTCCGCCGCTGCGTTCAACACAGCGACCGCCCTTTGCTGGTCGCCCCCAGCCGCCAATGCTCGTGCGTGACGCACAGCCCACCCGGTCCAGATCATCTGCACCTCGCGCCGCTGCGCATCGGTCAGGTCCCTCCGATCACCCAGATAGGCGAGCTCGCGATACAGGTTTGGGTCGTCATGACGGCAGGCCAGAAGCGCCGTAAGGCGCAGCACGAGCTCCAGCGGCGGCGGCAGCTTCTGCGATGCAAACACCGTTTGTGCCCGCGCATACGCATGCAGCGCCTCGCTCGGACGCTCCGCACGGAGGTAGACCTCGCCAACCACCACCTGAAAGGTCGCATCCCGATCCAGCACGGCCCTTGGTACCGCCGGCACCTGCGCCAGGGCGGCTGCGGCCTCCCCGTCGTGTCCGGCGGCATGAAGCGACTGCACAAGTCCCTTCCACGCACCCGGCCGGCTCGGCTCGCGATTGGCCGCCTCGCGAAACAGGTCGGCAGCCCGGGCGTTCTCTCCATGCAAGAACGCGTTCTCCCCCTGGGTGGTCCGTTCGCTGGCGATCGCATCCTCGTCCCGCGCCGGCTGGGCAGGCGCGGGCGGCGCAGCGACAGGCTTCGGCGGTGGTGGTGCACTCGCAACGGCAACGGGAGCGGGCTTCGGATGCGGGGCCGGTCGGGGCGAAGGCTTCGCTGGTGGCGCCGCCACTGGAGACCCGGTCGTGGCGGATGGCCTCGAGGGCTGCGTGTTGGTCTTGGGTAGATCGGGCGTCGGGGCCTTTGGCGCGGGCGTGTTCGTCGGGGCTTTTGGCGCGGGCGTGTTCGCCGGGGCCGATGCC
>CAXTGN010000500.1:0-4147 GCA_964243455.1 uncultured Acidobacteriaceae bacterium | reverse complement strand
TACGAGTCGCCCATTAAGAGATCGGGCTAGACCCTTGAAGACCTGTGCCATTATTGTGCCACTTCGGAGCCAACATCGTACAGCCTGTGCCATTCTGCTGTACCACTTTGGTCCTTCCGCTTGACGTATCGACCCTGATGTTTGGGCGTTCGTTTTGGCTGATCCAAGGGCCTGAGACAGGCTGATGATCTTCGCCGTGTGTTCGCCAATTCACAGCCGGAGTTCTTACACTTCCGAAATGGGCGGTCCAAGAGGCAGCACAATCCGGAACCGGGAGGCGGGCATCATCTGCTCCAACTGCCATCGCTTTCTTCCGGAGCCGGTGACTCCGACCCCGAAGTTGTGCACCGAGTGCGGACCCCGGTACAAGGTACGAGTGCTTCGAGTTGGCCCGAGGGACCTGGCAGGTCACATTCAGGAAAGTCCAGTCTCCCCGTCCACTCCCCCGCGTCGTCTATTTCGGCGATCCCGACAAACTGTGGAACTTGTGCCGCCGGTTCGGCAGCCGCAAGATGTCCGAGGATGTCGAATGCCGCGAGGCAGCGTCTGGTGGAGGTGCTGCAGGATGAGATCTCCGAGGCTTCACAGATTGCGCTCCATCTGCCGGTGCCGCACGATCCTGCGCTGAAGCGATTGGCGGCGCGATTGGCGGAAAAGTCCGAGGACGGGAAAGATCTCGGTACGCTAGCGCACGAGTTGGGCTTGTCTGAGCGTTCTCTGTTCCGCAACTCCCAACAGGAAACCGGAATGAGTCCAGGGCAGTGGCGCCGCCAGATACAGGTGCTGCGCTCGTTGGAACTGCTGGTCGATGGGCGCTCGGTAACAGAGACTTCGCTGCAAGCGGGTTATGAGAGCACCGGAGCCTTCGTTCGGACTTTGCGGCAGGTAGTAGGGGTGACGCCTGCCACATACGCGCAACAGCAACGACTTGGGCCAAAGGCCAACCTCTGCATCCACGCTCTGAATAAGTCCTGCTAAACGCGGATCGCGGAAGTTTGGGCCGTTCTGCCGTTCCTGAGGCGGCCCGTACCGGGATTACTGGCGATAATGCGACTTCTGAGGACTAATCCGTTCACTTGCTTCGTCGTGGAAACTCTGAGCGGCACGACTGGACCGTTGACACTCCAAGTTACAGGCAGATGCGGCGTTCCGTGATTAAGGTTTCGACGGTGGAGCTACATGAATGACCATCCCGTGCTCAGCCTTGCAGTCTGTGAGCGTGTAGTTCAATGCCAACTTGTTCGGTTCCGAGCTCAGGCCAACACGTTGAGGTAGCTGAAATCCGTCGACGAGTTGATACGCGTACGTGAACCTGGCAATACCGGCATGGTCCGTGTTAGTGGAGGACGCAGCTAGAACAAGTCCCCTTGAATCATTCACGAAAGAGGTGGTGATCTCAATGTGCTGCGTCGTATCCAAAACGCCGCTAACGAGGCGCAGATCTTGATCGAGCACGAGCTTTCCGGTTATGCCCTGACCTCGCAACTGGAGTTCGTAGCCGGCTACTGTCTTCTCAAATTGGTAGGTCGTTGGCGCGATGGGCAGCACCTCTCCATAGGCGTATGGAACCCAATTGTTCAGGCCCGTTTGAATGAGGTTACGGTTGGATTCTTCGAGCTGCGCGGCAATAGGTACTTTATTGAGATCTGGCCCCTTGGACTGAGCTGAGATGGTTGCGCCGGTGTGGTCAACGAAGGCCCGATACCTGATTGGTTTCAGAAGCTCTGCAATTGGGCTGTTCGTTTGAGCAGCCTCTCCATAGTTGCTCTTTAGGTATTGCGCGAAATCGAAGTCAACTGAACAAGAGAAGTTGATTAGACCCGATCTGAAAGGGGTGTCGTAGAGCCCTTTCGTTTTGGCGAGCGACTTCTCGGCATCGCTGGGCGATTTTGCGATGATCGGCGTTTGGCAGAACGAAGTGGCGCAGGAGACCCAGAGGGTGGCGATGTGGAATTTCCGTAGCATGGCATATGCTACCGCGACGATCGCTGAACCATGGGGCGCGCCTGATCAGAGCGACCCCAAGGATTACTACCCAAAAACGCCGTTACCGGAAGCATGGGCTTACCAGAGAGTAGCGATGCGCCAGACGCCGAAGAGGATGATCCCAAAGAAAACCACGACGGCGAACCATCGAGACGTTCTTTGACGTCTTTTGCCGAATCGTCTTGAAGCAGCCAGACCGCAAGAACGAGAGCTGAGCTGATGCATGCGATACGAGTGCGGTGCGAGTCGTGAGAAGCCGTGGCCAGAGTGTAGACAAAGATGAAGCCGAACGTCTTTGTCGTCCCACGCCAGCTTGTTTTGGATTTGCGGTGAAGGCTGCTGGGAGGAAGCAGGTGAATACCATGATCTGTGATTTCCTTGATGCAAGCCCGATAGTCATCGAGGAAACGCGGGATGACGATGTCGCTTTTGCCCCTCGCGGCGATGAGAGTGACGCCGCCGTAAGGCATTGCAACCAAACCCAGGATTTCGGACCATGCAAGGGTACGGGTACGGGTGCGAGCGTTCACGCTTCGGGAGATGCCTTCAGCGGTAATGCCCACGATGCCGTGCGATCTCACGGAGAGCAGGATGGAGCCCAGGGCAGCGAAGGTCATGAGAGAAGCACCTCCAACCCCGAGCCAGACGAGCCCGTAGAGAAAGATCTGATGGGACGCTTTTCCAGGCCGAAAGACTCCGAGGTGGTTGTGTAACGACATCCAGGAGAGCAGGCCAACAGCTCCTGCCGCGGCACCAACCAGGGCGAAGTTGCGACCGGTTGAGTTCCAGCCGGCGTAGTCGTCGGGCACGACGAGGTAAGTCGCCATGGAAAAATTCTAACAATCAGGCTCGCAGCAACGTACTGCTCACCCCGCCACTTCAATCGTCAGGGCTCGTCGACACAGGTCTTCCTAAACGCCGCTAGCGGAAGTTGGCCTCCCGCCGGACCCACGACAGATCAGCGTGCAGTGTGATTTCGGACACTGGGCAACTTGCGGTGACCCGATTTGTGTTGCGGTGAACTGGCGCAATCACTGCGGACGTCTGTTTCTATCGCCAGATGGGGCGCGGTCCCTTCCATCCAGTTAGCACCTCGCGCAGCGCTTGAGCAGATTACTTCTTCCTTACCCAATCCATAGACACAGCTACGCGCGTACTTAACCCAGGCGGTTCATCGACAATGTCAGCCACTCGTACTACCCAGAGGTACGTGCGATGGGGTTGTGGAGTTCTTCTCCTCTTGACCGCCCTCGCTTACCCAGCGACCACATCGGCGCATGTCAAATGGTTTTCGTCCTATTGACGTTACCGTCCGCCCGAAACCTTTCGTAAGCGTAGCGACGCCAACGTTTTTCCTGGTCTTTAGCGCATTTGCACCGATTCTTTCCTGGGCTTTGTCCTAGATGGCTGGGCCGTCGAGCGTTGGCCCCGTCTGACCTCTGCCAGCACGGCCTTCACAGGTAAAAGTGGGTGCGCCTGGGCATGGGAGCGTTCTTGCTTGCATGTGGTCGCTTGGACGCGACATTCTTACGCCAGAGCTTCACACCCAGTCGACCTGGATCTTCACGATTCAGTTCCTAAGCGCCTTTTGCGTCGCGTGGAGGCGGACTTGTGTCCTCTCCGCCGTTAGTCTTTGTGTTCTCTACAGCTATGCGCTGACCCAGTATGGCCTGTTTCACATGCTCGACTACGTGTACTTCCTTGGTATCGCGGTGTTTCTCGCAGGAGTTTCCCTCCCGCGGCTCTCTCAAATACGCGTCCCGGTCATGACAGGAGCTTTGGCGTTCAGCATCATGTGGACCGCAATCGAGAAATTCGTGTATCCGCAGTGAACCAATCAGGTACTGCAGAAGCACACGAGCATGGCCATGGGTTTGCCCACCGGTCTCTTTGTTGAATTCACGCTTGCTTTCTATCTCGCCAGTGGTCGCGGCATGCTTCGCCTGGGCAGCCCATCCTGCTGATCGTCTTCATCGCCGCGATGCCCGAGTTTGGCCGTCGGGATGTAGTCGGACACCTTCCATTGGTGGCGGTCCTGGGCGTACCTCTTGTGGGGGGCACACCGCGCTCCAGCGCTTTTGGCGTCTTCAGGGCCGCGGCATCGCCCTATTATATATAATCTTTCAAGCTTTAAACAAATGTTTAAAGCTTAATATATATA
>CAXTGN010000499.1:0-4155 GCA_964243455.1 uncultured Acidobacteriaceae bacterium | reverse complement strand
CTACGAGCCGCCGCAAGACGCGGCCTGTTCCGTTCCGTTTCAATGTGATCACGCATCGTCCTTGAGGTCGCGTCCAAGCAAAAACCTGGGTGAATGTTGAGTGTCTGATTCCAGCTCGAGCAGGTGCGATGCAGAAAAGTGTTCCTATTCGCCTGAATCTCAGGGCCGCTTGTGCGTGAAAAGTGAGCCTCCGCCCCTTGCCATGACCCACCGACACCTCACGGAGGCGTGAAGAGCAGGAGCCTGAAAGGACGTGCTCCCTTCCGCTACGCCGTCGGTCTCGCCGGTCCCGAACTCCGCTTTGAACAGGACGGATGCTACCGGCGCTGCGCTGCACCGGACTTCAAAGCTCCCACGACGCACCAACTCCCGTGCGGGACGTGCACGCCTTGCGTTACCCTAGCGGTGCCTTATGTTTTCGCCGTTGCAACTCGCCCTGTTCTCCTGCCTCCTTCTGGGCTTTCGCCACGGCTTTGACTACGACCACCTCGCCGCCATCACCGACATCACCAGCGTGCAGCGGGGCTGGCGCGAAGGCATGCGGCTGGGCCTTCTTTACGCGCTTGGCCATGCCCTCACCGTTGCGGTCCTGGGCATCGGCGTCATCTTCCTCCATCTGTCGCTGCCGCATCACATGGACGCCGTGGGCGAGCGCCTTGTCGGTGCGACCCTGATTGCGTTGGCGATTTATGTCCTGACCACCTTGTGGCACCGCCGCGCTCATCTGACAGACCCTGCAGCTCACCACGAAGCCCACATCAACCGCAGCCGCATCGCCCTGCTCATCTCCGGCGCGAGGTATGCCGTGTGGCGCGTGCGCCGGCTGATCGACCCGAGACAGCCCCGGCCCGACCCGTTCGCCTTCCGCTACGACCGGAGTTCCGTGTTCACGGTAGGCATCATTCACGGTCTCGGCGCTGAAACCCCCTCGCAGCTCCTCCTTTTCCTGCTCGCCGCAAACCTGGGCGGCACCAGCCGGGGCCTGATTGGGCTGCTCGCCTTTATTCTCGGCCTGCTGACCATGAACACCCTCATGACGGCAAGCGCCAGCGGTATCTTCGCCGGCAGCGTAGCGCGCCCGCGCCTGCAGGCTGCGGTTACCTCATTGACCGCCATCTACAGCTTTGCCATCGGCACTATCTTTCTTTTTGGCTTGAGCGATCGCCTGCCGGCGCTTGTCCGCTGACCCGCGAACCTTGCATCTCACCTCTTGGCCTACAATCGCCTAGTGGATCTCCGGCACAAATCGGCTTTGTTGCACGACACGTTGCAGGGACTCGGCTCCGTGCTCGTCGCGTATTCCGGGGGCACTGACTCAGCCTTTCTCGCCTATGCGGCTCATCGTGCGCTGCAGGGGAAGATGCTTGCCGTTATCGCCGATTCAGCCTCACTGCCCCGCAAGGAACTCGCCGCCGCCATCGCCTTTGCTGAACAGCATGGGATACCGCTCGAGATTCTGCACACAGGCGAGCTTGCCAACCCCGACTACGCCCGCAACGACGCCAGGCGCTGCTTCCACTGCAAGGATGAGCTCTTCGCCCAGATGGAACGCAAGCGTGGGGAACTTGGCTTCGCGCATATCGCGTATGGCATGAACCTCGATGACAAGGGCGAGTTCCGTCCCGGTCAGCAGGCCGCAGCGGTGCACCACGCACAGGCACCGCTGGTAACAGCCCAGCTCTCCAAAATTGAAATCCGTCAACTGGCGCGGGATGCCGGTCTCGAGCTTGCCGACAAGCCTGCCAGTGCATGCCTTTCCTCCCGCATCGAGTACGGCCGCGCTGTTACAGCCGAAAATCTGCTTCAGGTGGAGCAGGCAGAAGATGCGCTTCACGACCTCGGCTTCCGGCAGGTGCGCGTCCGTCACCACGGGGACCTCGCCCGCATCGAGATTGCACGGACCGATCTGCCGGCCGCGCTTTCCATGCCTGTGCTCGACCGAATCACAGCAGCCCTGAAGACCCTGGGCTTCAAGTACGTCACACTCGACACACAGGGCTACCGCTCAGGATCGATGAACGACATCCTGCCTTTGTCCGCGCTGACCGGGGCGCCGCAAACCACCCGCTAGAGCCGTGATCCGTTACCGGCCAGGAGATTGACTTACGATGCGTATCGCCTACCTGGATTGCTTCGCCGGCATCGCCGGCGACATGTTTCTCGGTGCCCTGCTCAATGCGGGCGTGCCGGAGAACGTTCTTCACGGTGCCGTCCGCGCCCTCGACGTGGATGCCAGCCTCAGGATTGAGCGCGTCGATCGCAGCGGCATCTCCTGCACAAAGGTGCACGTGCTCGAAAGAGGGCAGCTGGCCGAGGCTCACCCCCATACCCACGAGCACTCCCAAACCCACGGCGCGCCCCTCGAGCAACACACCCACGCACCGGAGCCGCTGACGCCGCAGCCGGAGACCCAGCACCTTCACAAGACCGGTCACCCGCACACGCATGAGCCTGGCCACTCGCATGAGGCTAACGGGGATCATGCCCACAGCCACGACGCGCACGAGCACGACCCTCCGCATGTGCACGGCCGATCGCTCACGGCGATACGCACCCTCATTCAGCAGGCGCCTTTGCACGATGCGGTAAAAGCAACGGCAATCCGCGCCTTTGAATTGCTGGGCTACTCCGAAGCCAAAATTCACAACGTCCCTGTCGCGGAGATCCATTTCCATGAGGTGGGTGCCGTCGATGCGACCGTGGACATCGTCGCTTCCACAGCCGGCATTCCTCACCTCGCGATCGGCAAATGGTACAGCTCCCCTTTGAACGTGGGTGGCGGCATGGTCGAATGCGCTCACGGCACCTTTCCCGTCCCTGCACCTGCCACGGCGGATCTGCTGCGGGGTGTGCCAACCTACTCCGCTCACATCCAGAAGGAACTTGTCACGCCCACGGGAGCGGCGCTGCTCCGTGCCCTCAATCCCGAGTTCGGCGCGCAGCCACCCATGCGCGTGGAGCGAATCGGGTACGGCGCAGGCACACGCAATCCCAAAGATTTCCCCAATGTGCTGCGCCTGAGCCTCGGTGATCAGGACGAAGCTACATCGGCGCTCGACACCAACAGCACGGCGGCACGGAGCTTCGAGACCGGGGACACACACACCGTCACAGTGCTCGAGACCGCCCTGGACGATGCCACGCCGCAACTGATTGCCTTTGTCGCCGAGCAGGCGCTCGCCCAAGGCGCATTGGACGTCATGCTGACGCCGGTCACTATGAAGAAGGGTCGGCCCGGAACCCTGCTGACGGTCCTCTGCAGCCCGGAGCACAGCGCCGCCATGCAGCAGTTGCTCCTCCGCGAGACACCGACCCTTGGTATCCGCATCCGTCAGGATCGGCGTGTCTGCCTCGACCGGGAGCATCGTTCCGTTGACACGCCCTACGGTCCCATCCGCCTCAAGCTCGGCAGTCACGACGGAGAGCTGCACAACGTCGCCCCGGAATACGAGGACTGTAAGGCAGCTGCGCTGCGGCACAGCGTTCCTCTGAAGAATGTTCAGGCGAGCGCCCTGTCGGTTTACCTCAACACACACCAGAAAACAGCATGACGCAAGCGCACCTCCTCACCTTACTTGCTGAAGTAGAACGCGGTCAGCTCTCCGCCGAGGCCGCAGCGGGGCGGCTCGCCTCGCTCCCGTTTGAAGACCTCGGGCATACGCGGGTAGACCATCACCGCAGTCTGCGAACTGGCCTGCCCGAGGTCATCTATGCGGCCGGCAAGACACCCGCGCAGACCGTAGCCATCTTCAATAGCCTCGCCCGCGATGGCGTCGACGTCCTCGCCACGCGCGCTGACCAGGCCACTGCGGATGCCGTCCTCGCGCAGTACCCGCACGCGGCGCACAACGCCGTCGGGCGCACCGTCGCACTGCGCCAGACAAGGACGCCAGCGCTCGGGCACATCGCCGTCCTCTGTGCCGGAACCAGCGACCTTTCCGTGGCGGAAGAAGCTGCCAGCACAGCCGAGACCTTCGGGGCCCGGGTAACCCGGCTTTACGACGTGGGCGTCGCCGGCCTGCACCGCATTCTTGCCGTGCGCCAGGAGCTCACCGAGGCGCATGCCGTCATCGTTTGTGCCGGCATGGAAGGCGCTCTGCCGTCGGTGGTCGGAGGTCTTGTGTCGGTCCCGGTTCTGGCCGTGCCCACCTCGGT
>CAXTGN010000498.1:1254-4175 GCA_964243455.1 uncultured Acidobacteriaceae bacterium | reverse complement strand
AGGCAGGGAGAGGCCTTGATCCAGAAGTTGAGCATGGCGGGTCTGTCACTCGAAGGCAAAGACCATTTCCATCAAGCGCTGGCATCCGAGCTGGTAAACGAGATCCGTCTGCTCGCCCTGAGGCGTCAGGAGCTTGTCGAGCTTGGCAGCAGCGGACTACCCGTGCCCTTCATCGTGCTGACCATCGTCTGACTGACGCTGTGCTTTGCCAGCTTCGGCTTCAACGCACCCTGTAACGTCTTGACGGTGAGCAGCCTGTTCGTCACCACGCTCTCGATCGCAGCCGCGCTGTATCTGATCATCGACCTCGGCACACCGTTCGGAGGCCCGATCAAGGTATCGAGCTGGCCAGTTCGCGCTGCCATCCTGCACCTGCAACGTTCGATCCTCGGTCCCGGATGAGCGCGATCATCGGCCTGTTGACCTTGTGCCTACTGGTCATGAGCTTTCTCGTAGTGTTGACGCTGCATCCGCGTCTGCCGGCACGTCATCGTGACGAGGATACCGTGACCAGCGTGCGTCTGTCGGTCGGGATCATCGCCACGCTCAGCGCCCTGGTGCTCGGGCTGATCCTGTCCTCGGTCAAGAACAACTACGATATGGTGCAGAAAGACATCAAGAGCTTCGGCATGGAGCTGATGGCGCTGGACGGTAGCCTGCGCAGCTATGGTTCAGGTGCGAACAAGGCGCGCCAGGAGCTCGCCGATTATACCAGCGCGATCATCACCCATGCCTGGCCGACCGCAGATCAGCCTGAACTTGCCGGGAACCAGGTAGGACGTGGTCGAATGACTAGGCTGGAGCGAGCGATCGCGGATCTGCCGCAAACATGGCCGGAGCAGAAATTCTTCGCAGATCAGGCAGCGCAGGATGTGCGTGCCGTTGTCAGGCGGCGTCAGGCCATCATCAGTGAGGATACGGCGTATTTGCCACCTATCTTCACGGTGATACTGATTATCTGGCTCGCCGTGCTGTTCGGCAGCCTCGGTTACTGCGTCCCGTGCAATGCGATCGTGATCGGCGCGACGATTCTCGCAGCGACGACGGCGGCGAGTGCCATCTTCCTCATGCTCGAGTTGGACAACGCCTTCTCCGGCTTCATCGCCGTCTCAGAACAGCCCGTGCTGGCGGCACTGCAAACCATGCGCTACCCGTAGCGGCTCGCAGTCGACAGCTGACGCGACGACGGCGCTGCCTGGCTACGTCATTCCACCTGAAGAACAGGGGCCCGGCGACGTCTCAGGCCAGAGGAGCCGCACTGCCCAAGAGGCGAAAATCGACTAGGAGGCCGAACACGGTTGGCGGGGAGCCGGAACGACGTCCCATGACGTCGAAGTCTGCCGGGTCGAGCCGGGCGAGAGGCGGGTTGGCGGTCAGCCGCTGGAATGCGTCGTTCTGATCGTTAGACGAGTAATCGCAGGTGTCTACCGGCCAGAGCGGGCCTGCGGCTCGCGACGGTGATCCCGACTGTGGCACTTCTCCCGGTTGCGACGACGCAAGTATCTGAGCAACATCGTCGAGCAGGATCATCGGCGGATCGAACGGCTGGTCCGGCCTAGCCCCGGCTTTGCCAGCTGGCGAACCGTCAGACTGGCGGTGCACGCGCCGTCACTGGGCCGGCCTGATGCCGCAAGATCACGCGATGCCTGGGGCCTGAGCCGGGCTATCTGACTGGAAAGTTCTTCCGCGAAACCGGGCTGATCCGACTCACCATGCTGGCTACGGTCGGCTCAGCCTGCTCGGCTTTTCTGTTCTGATGAGCGTGCAAGCACGATCTCCTCAACCTGAGCTCGATGCTCGTTTCCCCACTTGCACAACGGCATGAGCGCTCGCACGAGCGTCATGCCGAACGGGGTCATGGTGTAGTCCACCATCGGTGGCACCCTTTGGTAATCGTGACGGATCAGCACGCCCACCACGGCCAGCTCGCGCAACTGCTGGATCAGCACCTTCTCGCTGATGCCGGTGACCAGCCGCTTGAGGTCCCCGAACCGCTTGGGACCCGGGTTGAGATGGTAGAGGATCAATGGCTTCCATTTCCCCCCCATCACCGCCAACGCGACATCGAGGCCACACACAGGTTCTCCCACCGTCATGATCCTGATCCATACTTACCTCTAGGTAGGTTCTAGCCTAGCGGGGGGTATCATTCCATATCGCTCTTGTCGATGGATGGAGACGACGAATGGACAGGCTCAAGGGCAAGGTAGCGGTCATCACAGGCGCCAACAGCGGCATAGGGCTGGCCAGCGCGAAACGCTTCGCCCGGGAAGGCGCACGCGTGTTCATGACCGGCCGGCGGCAGGCCGAGCTCGACACGGCAGTGGCTGCGGTCGGGAGCGGTGCCCGTGGAGTTCAGGGTGACATCACGAACCTGACCGATCTTGATCGGCTCTACCACATCGTTCGCGAGGAGGCCGGGCAGATCGACGTGCTGTTTGCGAATGCCGGCGGCGGCGAGTTCCTAGCGCTGCCCGAGATCACGGAGGAGCACTACGACCGCACCTTTGCCACCAACGTCAAGGGCACGCTGTTCACCATGCAGAAGGCGCTGCCGCTGCTGCGCGACGACGCGTCCGTGATCCTGACGGGCTCGACGGCTGGTAATACCGGAGTGCCGACGTTCAGCGTATACAGCGCCAGCAAGGCGGCGATCCGTAACTTCGCCCGCTCCTGGAGCCAGGAACTGGCACCGCGGCGCATCCGCGTGAATGTTCTCGTGCCGGGCGCGACGTCGACGCCTGGCTGGCATGGGCTCACCACGACCGAGGAGCAGAACCGTGCGTTTGTGGCTGCCTCGGAAGCAGCGATTCCGCTCGGCCGGATGGGTGATCCCGATGAAGTAGCCGCTGCGGCTCTGTTCCTCGCTTCGGACGACAGCAGCTACGTCACCGGCAGCGAATTGTTCGCCGATGGTGGCG
>CAXTGN010000498.1:0-1244 GCA_964243455.1 uncultured Acidobacteriaceae bacterium | reverse complement strand
CAGGTATGATGGAATGTCCTAGTCCCATCCTCCAGGCTTCGACGCCTCCGGCACCAGAACGCGACGACGACGGCAAGCGCGACTGCGCAGGCGAAGTTGGCCGCGAGCTTGTCGTAGCGGGTGTGGATGCGGCGGAAGTCCTTGAGGCGGCAGAAGGCGTTCTCGATGAGGTGGCGGCCAGCGTAGCGTTGCTTGTCGTGGAGGATGGCGCGCTCGCGGTTACGGCGGCCGCGGATGACGGGTGTGGCTCCAGTCTCGCGCGTGCAGCAAGGTCTATCGCACTCGGGACCAGGCCCGGGCCGATGTGCCTGACTACATCGAGTGGTTCTACAACCCGCGCCGACGCCACTCGACCACTGGGAGGGTGTGGCACCTCCAGTGTCCTGAGGGCCTGCCGAAATTGCAGGCGCTGACGAGCTGGTCGAGGCACCTTCAGTGTAAGAAAATACTCGGAGATTATCCAGGCAAACGAATTCTGGAGCATGAAAGACTGATAAGCTGTCGGCAGGTGTGGACGATAGCGAGTAACTCCCGCTGGTCGTGGCAAAGCTCGGTAATCTTCTTCATGACAGGCGCGGACAGTGTTATCACCTATGTTGAAAACCCTAATCATACACCGGACCGAGCTAACGATGAGACGCGCGGTTGTGGTCTGGGTAGTGAGTGATAGAACGTGGAGATGGGTTTGACCGCTTCACTGTCTGAGATTGAAGCCTTGGCCATCCGTCTGTTTCTCGGAGACCTGAGCCGAGCTGACGATGATCGACGTGGTTGGGACGATCTGAACGAAGAGGAGAGACGGGAGTATCAGAAGTTGGCGAGAGAGGTGCTGGTCTGAGCGAGATAGTCACCCCGCTGTAGGCCAGCACGGCATCTACCGGACTCCTTCCTTGGGGGACTCCTGCATCCTCCAGCATGACGTGCTGACGAAACGGCTCATAGAAGTGCGTGCGCCATTTCCGCAGCTCCCTGGCCGCGAGCCCGTGCTGCCGATCGTAATCGCACTGCAGGCCGCGGTCCTGTTGGCGTGCATCGTCGCGCTTCCGCCAGAAGGTCTTGCGCTCCAGCTGTTCCAACCCGGAGCTCCGCCGGTCACGTAACGCCCTGACCTCCCTCACTCGGGCCGCTCACGGCGTGCGTATCGCTTTCACATGACGGATGTGGCCGAGACAAAGGAGAGCGGCCGCACTGATGAGGGTAATGCCGGAGCCGACCCCCAGGGCGTTTCGCGGTCCCGCGAGGTG
>CAXTGN010000497.1:1783-4178 GCA_964243455.1 uncultured Acidobacteriaceae bacterium | reverse complement strand
CGGGCTGGTTGATCCCTATCTGGAGTGCCACGGCACTCCCCCTATCCTGCCAGCTAATCTGTTCGAGCAACTGTCGACCTATCTTGACCTGCTTGTGCGTTGGAACGCGCGCACGAATCTGACTGCGGTTCGCGACCCTGAGCAGATGGTGCGGAGGCATTTCGGAGAAAGCCTTTATGCGGGGCTGTGCCTGGAGCCGTTTCTGGGGCCAGGGGCGAAGCTGCTGGACCTTGGATCAGGGGCCGGTTTTCCGGGCATACCGATCCAACTGCTGATGCCTAAGTGGCACGTTACATTGGCGGAGTCTCAGGGAAAGAAGGCGGCATTCCTGCGCGAGGTCGTCAGGACACTGGCTCTTCGCTGCGAGGTTTGGGCGGGGAGGGCGGAAGATCTTCCTTGGGATCGAACCTTCGGGGCTGTGACGTTGCGTGCTGTCGATCGTATGGAGGCCATGGTCGATGTGGGACGGACGCATCTCGCACCGGGTGGTGTATTGCTCGAGCTCACGGGAGAGTCTTCGGGTAAGCACGTCATTCCGGTGCCAGGCCGGACGGGAAGTTTTGTTCGGATCTCTTGTTCGGAGTGAGCCTGTGTTCCACGTGGAACACAGGTGTCAGTAAAGTACGTGCAGCTATTTGCCTGAACGGCAGGAACACTGTTCCACGTGGAACATCTCAGATCCACAGCCGCCCCACAGCTTCTCACGCACCTGTCTGTTAGCCTGAGCCCGTACCCTTCATGGCAACACAGACCTCCCAAAAATCTGCAGCAAACGCTTCATCGGAGCGCACCTCTCGCGTACTCGCCGTCGTGAACCAAAAGGGTGGCGTCGGCAAGACCACGACCGCACTGAACGTTGCGGCCTCCTTCGCGCTCGAAGGGTATTCGGTCCTTCTACTGGACTTTGATCCGCAGGCGAACAGCACAAGCGGCCTGGGCGTATCTCGCGCGGAGGAGCGCACCTCCGTCTACGACCTCGTTCTCGGGGACGCTTCCGTCGCCGACGCCGTCTTGTCCACCGCCGTGGACGGTCTATCCCTTGTGCCAGGAACGAGAAATCTGATTGGCGCCAATCTGGAGCTTGTCGGCGCGGAACGCCGCGAGTACCGGCTCCGGGAGGCCCTTGAGAGTGCCCGCAGGGAATACGACTTTGTTTTACTGGACTGCCCGCCCGCCTTGGACCTGCTCACGCTTAATGCCCTTGTAGCCGCTGACCGATTGCTCGTGCCTATGCAGGCCGAGTACTTTGCCCTGGAGGGCATCTCGGAGCTGATTTCAACCCTGGATCGCATCTCCGCCACCTTCAACCCGGGTCTAGGGCTCGAAGGGGTGCTGCTGACGATGTATGACGACCGGACGAACCTATCGCAGCAGGTGCGCGAAAACCTGCAAGCCTTTTTTGGAGACAAGCTGCTTCCGGTCACGATCCCCCGCAATGTGCGCCTCGCGGAGGCCCCCAGCCATGGTCAGCCGGCGGTAACGTACGACCCCAAGTCACGCGGCGCGGAAGCCTATCGTGAGGTCGCCCGCGACCTGCTGAAACGGAACGGCCTGCCTCTGAAACACAAGCGGGCCTGGCCCTTCGGCCGCAAATAGAGAGTCAGGAGAACATCGATGCAGGTTTCCCCAGGAACAGATCACAAACGACGCGCTTTGGGTAAGGGGCTGGAATCGCTGCTGCCTGCTCGGCCAGCGAATCCGGTTACACTCCAGGCCTCGGGCGAGGACAGCTCCGCCGGCAGGCCGCTTGAGCTGAAGGTGGAGCTGGTGGACCGCAATCCCTACCAGACACGCACCGGCTTCGACGAAGCTAAGCTCACAGAGTTGGCGGCGTCGATCACCGCAACCGGGGTGGTGCAGCCCATTGTCGTACGGCCTGGCAAGGACGGCAGATACACCCTGATTACCGGCGAGCGCCGCCTGATGGCCAGCAAACAGGCAGGTAAGAGGACCATCCCGGCGATCATCCGGGAGGTCTCCGATCTCCAAACGATGGAGATGACCGTCGTCGAGAACCTGCAGCGGGCCGATCTGAACCCGATGGAGCAGGCGCGGGCTTACGAGCGACTCAGCCGCGAGTTCCATCTCACCCAGGAGCAGATGGCTGAGCGCACGGGCAAGGACCGGGCGACGGTGGCGAACTTCCTGCGCCTTCTTCGTTTGCCTGACGACGTGCAGCAGCTTGTGGAGGCGGGCCAGTTGAGCTTCGGGCATGCCCGCGCACTGCTTGCGCTACCCACGCCGGAGGCGATCGGCTCGGCGGCGCAGAAAGTCATAGCTCTGGGCCTGAATGTACGAGCTACGGAGAGTCTGGTACAGGGACTCCTGAATCCAGAGAGTCGATCGAAGCCGGAGAAGTCTGTCAAAAACATGGACCCGAACGTGCGCGATGCGC
>CAXTGN010000497.1:0-1773 GCA_964243455.1 uncultured Acidobacteriaceae bacterium | reverse complement strand
AGGATCAGCTTCGCCGCAGCTTGGGTCTCAAGGTCACCATTGAAGATAAGCGGGGCAAGGGGCGTGTGATCATCGAATACACCGGGGTGGACGATTTCGATTCCATCCTGAGCGCCCTGGGGAAAAACATTTGAGGAGCCTGACTGTGAACGTCCGCGCGACGAGTCGTACCTTTCTGCTGTTGACCGGTGTCCCCGCCCTCCTAAGCACCTTGCTGGTGGCGGGAGAGATCCGTGCGCAGCAGCCAACGTACGCTCCGCCAAGTGGACGCACCCTGATCCGTGCGGGTGCTGTGCTGGATGTGCGCACGGGCAAGGAGACGCCTGACGCAACAGTCGTCGTACAAGGGGACAAGGTCACCGCCGTCGTCGCGACCGCGGCCGCACCTGCGCATGCGGGCGATCGGGAGGTGGACCTCCACGAACTGACCGTGATGCCCGGTCTGATCGACGTGCACGTGCACCTGACCGGTGCGACGGACTTCGATCCCTACTTCGAGCTGTCGATGACACCAGGCAAGGAGGCGATCATTGGCGTGGGGAACGCCAGGACGACGCTGGAAGCCGGTTTCACGACGGTGCGCAATGTTGGGGCGAACGACTTCACGGATGTGGCGCTCCGGGATGAGATCAACGCGGGGCACATCCCGGGGCCGCACATGCAGGTCTCAGGGCCAGCCCTAGGTATCACGGGCGGGCACATGGATGAGAATCTCTTGCCGTTCCAGTACCACGTCGTGGGCGAGGGTGTGGCGGACGGCATCCCTGCTGTGCAGCACATGGTGCGGCAAAACATCAAGTACGGTGCGGATCTGATCAAGATAGGGGCCTCGGGGGGCGTGCTGTCCAAGGGAGACGACCCGCAGGCGTCCCAATACACGCGAGAAGAGATGATGGCCATCGTGGCCGATGCGCACCGGCTCGGACGCAAGGTGGCTGCTCACGCTCATGGCGCACAGGCAATTCTTTGGGCAACCGAGGCGGGCGTGGACTCCATCGAGCACGGCAGCTACATCGATGACGCGAGCATCAACGCCATGAAGGCGCGTGGGACCTACCTCGTGCCCACCAGCTATCTGTATGACTGGTACAAGGAGAACGGTCATCTGCCGGCCCTGTACGCGCAGAAGATGAAGGACACCACGGCGGTAGCGAGGGCCAATCACAAGCGCGCGATCGCCGCCGGGGTCAAGGTGGCGCTGGGTACGGATGCGGCGGTCTATCCGCACGGGCTGAATGCCCATGAACTTGAGGTGTATGTGCGGGAGTATGGAATGTCGCCCTTGCAGTCGCTCCAGTCCGCAACGTTGAATGCCGCAGACCTCATGGGTTGGACGGATAAGGTCGGCGCGCTGGAGCCCGGGAAGTGGGCGGACGTCATCGCGGTCAAGGGCGATCCGATGAAGGACGTGCGGACCCTGCAGCATGTGAGCTTCGTGATGAAGGGTGGCGTGGTGTACAAGAACGAGTTGCGGTTGGACGAGGTCACCAAGCCCACGATGGCGACTGTTGACCTCGAGCCCGTCGCGGCGCAGGCTAGTTATTGATGGGTGCTAAAACATTTGAGTATCGATTTCGCTATCCCCTGCATGGACTCATCTTTGTCCTGGGTTTGTGGCCGTTCTGGGAGCCGTGGCTCGGGCTGACCACCAAGTCCACATGGCTGACCCTAAGCGCCGCGATGGCTCGCCAGGGATGGTTGGGATTTCAGGCGGCAACCATGTTGCTGCTTGTACTCGGCATCGTGTTTACCGCACTGGGAGCCTGGTTGCGC
>CAXTGN010000496.1:0-4182 GCA_964243455.1 uncultured Acidobacteriaceae bacterium | reverse complement strand
CGAGGTCGATAGATTGATGCGCTGCCACGAGAAGGCGCTCTGGAAGTTGCCGGCTACCGGTTGGCATGGAGGGGGGTAGCTTGGTCGTGGTCGGCATCGGCCCGGCCCTCCATCAAGTACACGTCACTCGTGCTAGACCACACCCCGACAAGCTGACACAAATGTAATGTCACAATAACATCATCACATTACAGGTTTGCTTGGTTCTGTTAGAACGGAAGGCGGAACAGCGCGAGTGCTTGCCACAGAAATTCGATTGCATACAGATAACCAGCGGATCCTCTACCGGGTCATGCGGAACCGCGTGTGGGCCAGCCTACGGAGACTGTTCAAGCGCGGCACCCTGGCGCAGCCGGACGGATCGGGCGGGTCGGTCTCGTAAGCCTTGGCGTGATATTTCGCTGGATCGCGCGCGGCTTTTAACCAAATGGTAACATCTCAGGATGCACGCTGCTGCTTTCAGCAACGGTCTTCGTCATGGCTATAATCGATGAGCCTGACTTCTCTCCCTCGCGAAGTTCGGATGACGGCGCCGTTAAGCGAGACCGCCGCAGACCCGGACGGGTAGCAGTCAATCCGGCTCTGATACCGCTGCTGCGTGGAACAGTGCCGCTCATCGGGTCTCTGCCGACGAGACTGCCTGCCGATCAGTCTCTCGCCCAGGGGTCCTTTGACTTCGGAACCGACCTGGTAGAACCAATCGGTCTCGCTGGACTGGATGATGGAGGTGACCCAGGACGCGGCGTATTGCTAGCCATACTCCTATGCGTCCCAATATGGCCTGTTGCCTGCCTGATTGCCTGTTGGCTATCCTGAGCCGCCTTACCTACCTAGTTCTTCGACCAGGACACGCTCAAGGCAAAGGTATGCGCCTCTGATGCGGTCATAGAACTCTGCATCGTCCTCCCGGTCGGCAGCCTCGGTCGCCATCCGCACGAGGCTTCCCACGGCGGGAAGCAACTGGCTGCGGTTGAGTTGCCACACGGCCTCTCTCAGAGGCTCTCCCGATCGATCTCGAACTGGCAAGAACACAATCTCGGCGGATGACTGCGACATGGGACACTCCGGCGTTTGCCCGCAGTATTTCCCGACTTGGCTTGCCAGAAGATTAAGGAGACGCGCCTACTTTCTTATCTAGACGGCAAGTCTTTTCACAAGGGCGTGAAGATTGCCGGCAGACAGCGAGAAGCCATCCTCAGCCAGGAGGTCGGACGTGTTTCCGCTTCGGCACGCTCGAATGGGCTAAGTGTGCCTAACAGAACCGCCTGATCTGGTTGAGGCAGACGAGGGCGCAGCCGAGGATGTTGAAGGCCAGGAAGATGTCGGCGCGGCGTTCGTAGCGCACGCTCAGACGCCGGAAGCGGTTCAGCCAGGCGTGCGTGCGTTCCACCACCCAACGGTGACGTCCGAGGCGTTGGCTGTTGTCCACGCCCCGCCTGGCGATACGGGACCGAATGCCGCGGATACGGCGCTCCTGGCGGCAGCGCCGGTAGTCGTAGCCCTTGTCGGCATGCAGCTTGTTGGGCCGTCGTCGCGGTCGGCCGCGTCTTCCGTTCCCTACTGAGGGAATGGCATCCAGCGTCCGCGCCAACATGCGGCTGTCGTGCTGGTTGGCTGGTCCGATCAGCACGCCGAATGGTGTGCCTCTGGCATCGACCGCCATGTGGCGCTTGCTCCCTGGCCTGCCGCGACCCGTCGGGTTTGGCCCGGTCGCGGAGCCCCTTTGTTTGCCTGCACGGACGCGCTGTCCAGGGCGGCACGGCGCCAATCAAGCTGTCCCGCCGCGTGCAGGCGTTCCAGCAGCACCTGGTGCAAGGCCGTCCAAACTCCTGCCGCGTGCCAGTCACGCAGGCGTCGTCAGCAACTCACGCCCGAACCGCATCCCATCTCGGCCGGCAGCATCTCCCATGGCAGGCCCGACTTCAGCACGAACAGGATGCCAGTCAGAGCCGCACGGTTCGACAGGCGCGGCCGGCCACCCCTCGGCTTCGGCGCCTCAGGCGGCAAGAGCGGCGCGATCGCCGCCCACAACTCGTCGGGAACAAGAGGTCTGGCCATACGTCCCACAACGCACTGAAACCAATCTTGTCAGGCGCTTTAAGACACCGATGTCAAGACCTACAGACGATGCTGTCAGGGCGCCCAGCTAGGCTTGCCGTCTATTTCCGCTCGGAAGGCAGCTGTCTGGCTCGCGATCACCGCCAGCTCCAGAAGTCGGATTGTTCCGAGAACCGCCGGAAATGGAAGACCGACCCCTCGCTCCACGATGACTGCCTTTAAGGCGTTAAGTAGTGTCACGCACCGCTGGTCGGCCCCTCCGAAAAGAGGGGTGGCCGTGGTCTGTGTCTGGTCGTCGGCCATGCTTCATCGTCTCTATCGTTTCGCGAACGATGTTAGCTTGATAATCCTCGGCGGTCATCGTGCTTAAGGTCATGCAGGCGTGGGGGCTGAACATGGTCGACAAGCTGATGGCGGAGACGATGCGGCAGCGGGTCACGTCATCGCTGAGGGGTTTACGAGAGCGTGGCAGCGTCTTGAGCGGAGACGGGCACGGCGCGAGCCTGATCTGGCGGCTGGCGGAGTAGACAACTTCTGGTAGCGATAAGCTTGCCCAGACTTATTGCTGGTTGCCCAACAACTGGAATGGGACTAGAACGAGACATCACCGAGACGGGTCTTTCCCAGGCGTCGGTGGCTGAGAGGTGCATGCACTCCCGCCTTTACGGACGGGGTCTGCGCCATGCCGAATTACCGAGTCTATTTTCTCGATAGCGACAACCATATCAGCAGTGTCCCGCAGATAATCAGCTTAGACACTGATGCTGAGGCTGTAATCTTCGCAACAGCAATGACCACCACCGATGGCGGCACTGAGGTTTGGAACGGCGCTCAGCTTGTTTATCGGGTTCCTATGACGATTAGCTGAGTGCTCTGGAACCGCGTGAGAGCGAGCCTGCTCGGGCTGGTAAAGCGGGGGACGTTGGCGCAGACCGATGGGGCGTCGGGCGGGGTGCGGTGGGAGTTGGCTGGCTGATCCCCTCGCAGCTTACCGCCTGTTGGGTGGCATACGGCCCCCCGTAGCGGTCTCCATCTTGATCCGGTGCCTCGCGCTCGAAACCGACCAGATACGCTGCATCCACGCCTCAGGAGGCGCGTCTGGCCGCCAAGCCGCAGGATCGATCGTCCGAGCGAGATCGAGGCACCGCTTCATGTAGACGCGCACGTCCCCGGGTCTCAGTTCGGCCATCACTACTCCTAGCCATGAACCGCGCGGTCTGGCGTGGCTCGGAAGTGCAGTGAGGTTATCGGCGCTCGGCTGCTGGCGCTAGTCGCAGGGAGCAAGGCCCAACTCGGGTGGCTGAACACCGCCGACGAGCCGATGGCAGAGACGATGCGGCAGCGGGTGTCGGCGTCGCTGAGGGGCCTACGGGAGCGGGGAAGCCTAACCAGCAGCGAGGGACGCGGGGTAGCTGTGCTGTGGACCCTAGTCTAGGGTCGGAACAACCGACCACGTCTTGTTCCAGGTCGAGCCGCGAAATATCGTGACTACAATGGCTGTGCCCTGCATCAGACCCTACGGTCGGCACCCTCTAGATAGGCACTTCGTAGCCGGCATGCTGGGTATCTCCGAGCACCAGTTGAGCATCCGACTCCACAAGCTAAAGCGGCTTGCCGGCCTCAGGGGAGGCGACCGCGTCACAATTTGCTTGGACGACGGCGAGACATACGTGTCAACCTCAAGTTACCATATCGGATGCCTGTATGACCCGTAGCACGTCTCGCGGCATTGTCGTCTGGAGGTAGCGGTCTTGCTCAGCCACCCGCCGATGGCCACCGTGACCTTTTTCGGCAAGGATCTTGACCCGCGTGTGGTCAGCCGCATCCTTTCGGCCGAGCCTGAGGTTTCCGCACAAGTCGGAGAGAAGCTGTTCAAGAGATTGCGGAAATCCTCGGTAATAGCGAGAATTGGAACGTGGTTCCTGACGACGGAGCATCTACCTCTCCACAACCCGGCAGCACATCTGGACAAGCTCGTCGCTCTGGTTTGGCCGCACCTCAAGGAGCTGAGGGATCTGATACCGGACCTCAGGATTGATCTATCGCTCCTGGTGTTTGATCCGGATTTTAAGCCATCTGATTTACCTAACAAACTTCTGTCGCTTTCTACAAGTATTGGGGATT
>CAXTGN010000495.1:0-4196 GCA_964243455.1 uncultured Acidobacteriaceae bacterium | reverse complement strand
TGCCGTGGATCCGGTATGGGTGGCGGCACGCGCGCTTCGGCGAGATCCGCAGACTTACCGGGCCTGCCGTGGCCTTCATGGGCTTTCCTATCGGCAATGCGCTGAATCTGCAGGGCACGCTGCTGGCGGTGGGTCACGTGCTTGGGTCGGACGACGTCGTGATCTTCGGCACGGCCCGAACCGTTTCCCGCTTTGCGCTGCAGATGGTGCAGATGGTCAACAGCACCTTTTGGCCTGAGCTTTCCAGCTCCTTTGGCGCGGGGAATCTGCCTTTGGTGCGGGCCTTGCACCGCCGCGCTTGCCAGCTGGCGCTGGGTATAGCTGTGGTGTTGATCGCGGTGATGATGACGATCGGGCCATGGTTCCTGACGCACTGGACCCGGCATGTCGTTCCGCCGAGTCCAAGGCTGCTTTTTCTGCTGCTGGTCAGCGTGCTGCTGTACTCGTTGTGGTCGACAAGCTCCACCCTGCTCGCCGCCACAAATCAGCACCGCCGCCTGGCGATTTACTACATGTGCGCAACGGGTGTGACGATCGTGTTTACCGTGGTCCTGGCGATGCGTTTCGGTCTGCTCGGGGCAGCGACCTCGCTGGTGCTTTCAGAGGCATTGATGAACCTGTATGTGCTGCCTGCCTCGCTGCGGCTCTCGCAGGACACATGGGGCGGCTTCGGGCGCTCCATGCTGCATATCCCGGAGACGCTCCGTCCGCGCGCTCTGCTGGCGCGCCTGCGTAAGACAGCCGCCGCGGTGACCCCTCACCCTGAGCCGGATGCCTGAGTTCGACGCCAACCCCTGCGATTGCGGTCACGATTGCCTTATGCTGAGAGTTACACCCCTGTACAAGGCGTTCTGATGAAGCGTAGCTGTGCCCTCTCCCTCGTTGCTGGAAGCCTCCTTTCTGTAGGTCACTTTGTCTCTGGCCAGCAGGTCTACACGTCACAGGATTATCTCCGTGCGGAGTCGCGTCTGGGCGCTGCTACAGACCCTCTGGTACTGAATACCGTCGACGGGATTCAATACCTGGCAGATGGCCGCGTCTTCTATGCGCAATCGGGCGTGAAGGGTGCGCTGTACTTCGTTGGCGATCCGGCGAGGGCAAGTACAGCTCCTGCCTTTGACAAAGTCAGGCTCACGAAGGCCATCAGTGCCGTCCTGGGGTGGCAGATTCCCGAGGAGCAGATCTTTGTCAGCGAATACCTGCCTAATGCGGAGGGGTTCTCCGTCACGACGAATGCGGGCGAGTTCCAGTGCGAAGCGAGCGCGGTGCATTGCCGCCGGCGGCCCGCACCGAAGCGCGTGGAGCAGCCTGCACAGACGCCCAGCGGCCAGCCACCGGCAACGGGGTTGAGCGCTACACAGGCCGGCGGCAACGGCCAGATGTCAGGCGAGGCCAACAGCACGCAGGTCAAGAAGCTTCCACCAAAGCGGGCACGCGCCGCCCGCAGCAAGGCGCCCTTCGATCTTTCGCCGGACAAGACACAGGCTGCGTTCATTCGCGACTGGAATTTGTGGGTTCGGGATGAGGCGACGGGCGAAGAACGTCAACTCACCAGGGACGGCGTCACGGATTTCGGGTATGCCACGGACAACGCCGGATGGCAGCACTCCGATGCGCCCATTGTGGTCTGGTCGCCGGATTCCAAGAAGATCGCGACCTTCCAACAGGACCAGCGCAAGGTGGCGAGCGTGACGCTGGTGCCCGTGACCAACCGTCATGCGCAGCCGGAGACCTGGAAATATCCATTCCTTGGAGACAAGGACGTGGTGATGATTCAGCCGGTGGTGATCGACGTGGCTACAGGCAAGGTGACGCGACTGAAGATGGACCCTGAGTTCCATCGGTCGACATTGTGCGATGACGTGAGCTGCCGTGGAGGTGCGGGTTGGGATGACGTGCAGTTTGCGCCCGACGGCAGGCATCTCGCGATAGTTTCTACGTCGCGGGACCACAAAGATGCGTGGCTGCGCGAGGCGGACAGCGAGAGCGGCGAAGTACGCACGGTCTACCATGAGCACGCGCAGACCTACTTCGAGTCAGGCATCGGCAAGGTGAACTGGCGCTACATGCCGGAGTCGCATGAGTTCCTGTGGTTCTCCCAACGCAGCGACTGGGGTCAGATGTACCTGTACGATCTCGCGACCGGCCAGTTGAAGAACCAGGTCACGCAGGAGACGGGCACCGTGACACAGGTGCTGCGTGTGGATGAGAAGGCACGTGTGCTGTACTTTCTTGCGACAGGCAAGGAGCCGAATCAGGACCCGTATTACACCCATTTCTACCGTGTGAACTTCGACGGTACTGCTCAACAACTGCTCACACCGGAGATCGCGGATCATGCCGTCACCCCTTCTCCGGACGGTTCTTCGTTTGTGGACATCTACTCGACCGCTGAGATGCCACAGACGGCTGTTCTGCGTGACAACACAGGCAAACTGCTTGCGACATTGGCCAAGCAGGACATCTCGCGCCTGACCGCGACGGGATGGAAGCCGCCCATGCCGATTACTGTGCCGGCACGCGATGGCAAGACACAGATCTACGGATTCCTCTACCGGCCGTCAAACTTCGACCCGGCCAGGAAATATGCGATTGTGAATTATGTGTACCCAGGGCCGTTTATTGGTTCCTGCACAGCGCAGACACGATCCTTTCGCACTGCGGCAGGCGACATGAACGCTTTGGCGGAGCTTGGGTTCGTGGTGGTGTGCGTGGATGGCATGGGGACGCCGTACCGCTCCAAGAGCTTCCAGGATGCGTACGCCGACACGCCGGCAGGGTTGGCGGAAGACACGATTCCGGATCAGGTCGCTGCTATCAAGGCGCTTGCTGCGCGTTATGCGTGGGTTGATGTGAGCCGTGTCGGTATCTGGGGGCACTCTGGCGGAGGCAACGCGACAGTCTCGGCGATGTTCCACTATCCGGAGTTCTTCAAGGTGGGTGTTGCGGAGAGCGGGAACCATGACAACCGCGATTACGAGGACGACTGGGACGAGAAGTATGGCGGTCTTGAAGTGATCGGGCCGGATGGCAAGAGCAACTATGACGTGCAGGCCAACCAGAACTTCGCCGCTAATCTGAAAGGCAAGCTCCTGCTTGCGCACGGCACCATGGATGACAACGTTCCGCCAAACAATACGCTGATGGTGGTGGATGCGTTGATCAAGGCCAACAAAGACTTCGATCTGCTCATGATCCCGAATGCGCACCATGGATATGGCGCGGCGTCGTCGTACATGATGCGGCGTCGGTGGGACTACTTCGTGAAGAACCTTGCGGGTGGAACTCCGCCTGAAAATTACAGGATGAAGGGTGCTGATTAGTCGGCGGCTGAGGCAGAATACGGAGGTCCTTCGCGTTGCTCAGGATGACGTTCACAAGGAGACACTGCTTCGCCGTCTTGCTTACTGGACGATGTTTCCGTCGGCGTTGGAGCTGCTGCCGGTTCCTGCCTCGACCACCCAACCGTTCGCAGTGTCCTTGAGCGTTGCGGTTGCGGCACCGCCGGCGAGATTCCGTTGAACGCCGGGAAAGGAGTTCTGCACGCCGCCGTCTTTTGCCCAATCGGGGACGGACGAGAAGGTGTAGTGGTACGCGACGGAGGCCGTTGCGCCTGGCTGATCGCCTGTGGCTGTGGCGCTATCGATGGAGCTGACCTCGCGATGGCCATAGCAGAAGTTTCCGGTGCTTGGGTCAGTCTTGGAGGCCGTCCACGAGCTCTTGCCCTTGTCTGATAGATCGTAGTTCGTGACCTGCTTATTCACCAGGCCGAGCAGCTTCTTTTTCTCCGCCGTGGTGCGGACGAGCAGTCCCTGGTTGTAGAGCGCGTCGAAGCCGCCAGTTTTATCGGAGTCCGTGTTGATCTGCTCCGGAAATTTCTGGGGTTGTTGCCACAGGCAGCTTACGTTGGTGCCGAGGTAATTGTTCACCGCCGTCTTGTAATTGTTCGTGTTGTCGGCGGTCTTCTTGCAACCTGCGGCCAGCAGGAGCCCTGATGCGATGGCAATGGTGGCGGATGAGCGTACGTACATAGAGATCCTCACGTTTTGCTGTGATGCAAAAGCCCACTGATACGGGCACGGATTTCTGCGGGAGACACTCCCACGTCACGGAGCGTGCGGAGGCTGAGGGCGTCATTGCGCTTGGCGAGGCGCAGGCCGTGCTCATCGCGGAGGAGATCGGTGTGGAAGTACGTT
>CAXTGN010000494.1:0-4196 GCA_964243455.1 uncultured Acidobacteriaceae bacterium | reverse complement strand
ACCTACGCCACCCGGGACGAGGCCAAGCGCGACCTGTTCTCGTATGTCGAGGGCTTCTACAACCGCCAGCGCCTCCACTCGGCTCTGGACTACCGCACGCCCAACGAGGCAGAACGGCAAGCAGCAAACGTAGCGTAATCCGTCCACGAAAACCGTGGAGGATCACGCGTGCCGGTAGGCGCGGTGGAAGGCCGCCCCGCTCGCCATCGAGCGCATCGCAAACACCTGCAGCCGGGTCCGCTCGTCGCCGAGATCCGCCCACGCCTCATACCAGTCCACCTGCGCCTCTTGGCCCCAGGTGTAGCTCTGCGGCACAAACGTCTCGCGCAGCACCAAGCCCAGCTGCCGCTTGCGCTCGCGCACGTGGTTGCGCACCGTCGATTCAGCGACCACCGCGCCCGGGAACTCCCGCAGGATCCGACGGTGGATGCGCCGCGCCGTGTGCCGCTGCTTGCGCGGCGCACGCCGGTCCTCGTCCAGCACCGCATCAATGAACGCTATGACGCCGTCCAGCTTCGGCTTGACCCGCTGCGGGTAGGCGTGCGGCGGCGGCAACGCCCCGGCGATCGCCTGCCGCACCATCCGCCGATACACGCCAAACTTGGCAGCAACCTCCGCAATCGTCCCAATCCCAAACTCATGCTCCCGGCGGAGCTGCTCAAACAAATCCACTCTGGCGTTCCAATCCACTCTGAGCCCCCCGGCAAAGCCGGAGACACCCTAGGTTTGAGGGACGGGAGCTGGGCCAAAATCCGCCAGCACTACTGGGCCAAAGTTGGGTTCTCCCGCACTTCCCGTGCAGTTGGAGGCACGCGAGGGGTGCAGAGCGTTGATATGACTGCCGGACTCAGGCTGCAAGCCTCTTCGGCCGCGGCACACGCGGCTTGCTGACCAAGAACCTAAAATTCCTGAAGCATGCCAATTGTTTACCGGATAGCTACTGGTACAAACAGCACGGGAAGTGCGGGAGAACCCAAAGTTCGATAGCAGAGCCACGCCTACATGCTCAAGCTCCTGGCTGAATAGCCAAGGAACTCAGTGCGATACCGACGCGAAGTCTCATGCGTAGCCCCTGCCCCTACTCAGAGCCTTGCAGCAAACAAGTCGGCAGATGTTCCGGCTCACCGCCACCGCCGGGCACCAGCAGCCAATACTCTGCCGTAAGCTCAGTAGAGATACATCTTATAAACAAGCTGCCATCTGTTTTGGCATGCTTCGTTTTTCCAAGGAACAAGTCGTTCTGAATACGGATTTTCCTACACCGTGTTTTACTCAAGCTTGCTGGAACCTTGCGAGTCCTCGCCGGGCGTGCCGTCGCTGTCGCAAACAGCTGGGCCACTGCACACCCGGTCTGCTCCGCAGATGATCAGGGTCTGCTCAGTTTCCGGAGGTTCAGCCATGTCATAATTGCCAGGATTGGTGGCTACACGGCCTTTCATCGGTTTTGCTCCTAAGAGGATGCGCAGTAATGGCCGGGCAGCGGCGCCGACGCCATAGTAGCTTCGGCCTGCCGAATACCGACTTTCTTGGATTGCGCTGCCAAAACTGTGAGCGCAGTCACACCGTGCTGCCCTCTTGGAGGCATGTGTGACGCAGATCACTACAAAGCCGCGCGCTGGACGCTATTCCCAGCATGTCGCTTCGGCGCCTCCCAGGAGAAACGGTCGGTTCGGCGCTAGGCAAGACAGCACAACAGGAGGGTGGATATTTGTGAGTCGGATCTAATTGCGTGCGTTCCGTGCCATGCAGGAGTTGCGTGTTGAAGGCCTGCTGATGGTCGCCGGTGGCGGTCCGAAAGATGGCGCGCCGCCGGTACCACAGCCGAAGTGCACCTGCGAACAGCAGCGCGACGGTCCCTGCAAGGTCGTCTGCAAAGAGTAGCCGTGGCGGCTGTCATATGCCGCGCCGGTGGAAGTGCCACAAGATTTCTTTAAACCAATCAAACCTCAAGGAAACAATAGTCATGAGCCAGAGCAACACGGCCGCTGACAACACTTTTCGGCAATGGGAGCACACGGCAGGCAGCGTGATGTCCTGGCCAGCGGCAGGCACTCCCGGCTGCCAATGCATGGCCAGGAGCTTCACCATGCGCACCATAATCCGCACTGCAATTGTAGTGCTAAGCTTCGCCTCCATCCCGGCCCTGGCTGCAGGAGGCAATGGCGAGCCATCCTCTCCCGCTAGCAGCGGCCCAACAGTGCCGCATAATCTGGTCTCTGATTCTTCTGTCTTCCTCCTCATGCGGCAGGCGCCGGCCCACCGAGAGTCTGCGTCTGGCAGGGGAGCTTTCAGTGCCACTACGCGGAATGTCGGACCTGGCAGCTCTGTCACCGGCTATTATGAAAGCGAGCTCGGGTCAGCTGCCTCTGGCAGCGACGAAAACCCGCGCGCTCCGGCTGCTGGTGGCACGGGCATGGGCGGACACTAATTGCCTCCGTCAATAGCTACTACATTAAGGAGCCCGTCCTGCCGTTGCGGGGCGGGTTTCTTGCTTCCTGGATGGTTCTTGTTGGGTTCCGGGGTGTTGAGGTGGATCATGCGACCAAGACGGCGATGAGGCCACCGAGCAGAGCTTTGCCGCGGCGACGGGCGTCGTATCCGAACTGGAAGAAGCCGACCTATAAGGACTGGCGTGGTGCATGGATCGGCGCGAGCAATTTCATGGGCGGAAAAATTATCAGAAGCGTATTTGGAGTTAAGACTGTCATGGTTTGTATCGTAACGAATGCAGTTTGACCGCTTATTGTGAACCCTTGCCATCTACGCTTACCCGATGGCAACGCTAAACGGCTCGAATTGTTCGAAAGCTTTCCAGAGCTAAGTGCCCGTTTGAGAATGATAGCTGACCACAAGATGTAGGGTCTTGCCATGCTGGGCAGCCCCTACTGGCTGTGTTGGTGCGGCATTCTCAAACAGGCACTAATCTCGACTTTGGCCATTTCTGGTCATGCGTTGATCCAGAAGTGCGGTTCTGATGCGATGTGGCCGAGGGCTGCGTCGAGCGGCATGGTGGCGATGCCGAACGGCCCTGAGGCGCCCAGCACAGGCTGCTCCACCAGAGCACCTGCCCCGTGTCTGCATCCCCAGTCGGCGTGAGCCTGGCCACCGGCGCGCTGGTGCGTTCGCTTGTGAGGGAGTAGCCGCGCCCTGCCTTGTGCACCGCGACGCCGCCGCGGCGCGCCTAGTTGAATGCCTCGATGCGCGCCCGGATGGGGTCGCTGGCCGGCACGGTTGATCCTTCCAGTGCGTGCGGAGTTGTCCGGCGGCCACGACATCCCTGCAAGCCCGCCATGGCAAGCCAAGCCGATCCTGACCACCCCGGCCCCCTCGCCGCCTAGATGGCGCCGTTCGCCGGCTGCTTCACCCGCCCGACCCTGGCCAAGCTGCTGATCCTCGTTGCGGGCGCCATCCTGCCCCCGGGCCGGCGCACCGTCGCCGCAGCGCTGAGCAGCGTGGGCCTGCGCGGGGCGCCGACCTTCACCCCCCACCGCGTGCTCAGCTATAGCCGCTGGTCGGGCCAGGCTGCGGCGCGCTGCCTGCTCGGGCTGCTGGTCGCCGCCGTCGTGCTGAACGGACCGGTCGTGGTCGGCGTCAAATCAAGGGGTTTGCCGGAGACCGACGAGACCATCGAGCGCCGCTGGGGTGCAAGGATCAGGGCGCGCGGCATCCCCCGCGACCCCGTGCGGTCGTCACATGGCCATGTCGCCAAGGCGTCGGGCCTGCGCTGGATCAGCCTGGTGCTGCTCGCGCCCGTGCCGTTTGCAGGAAAGGTCTGGGCCTTGCCGTTCCTGACCGCGCTGGCGCCCTCCGAGCGCTACGCCCAGGCGCAAGGGCGCCGGCACAAGCCGCTGACCGACCGTGCGTGGCACCTGCTGCTCCTGCTCGCGCGCTGGCTGCCGAACCGGCAGGTCATCGCCGTCGCCGACAGCAGCTACGCCGCCATCGAGCTGCTCGCAGCCGTGCGCCGCCACCTGACCGTGATCACAGCAAATTCCAGAGGAATTGCGCGGGGCTGCAGCTCGACGCTCGCCTGTTCGACCCACCTCCGCCGCGCCGGCCCGGCACCAAAGGGCGCCCGCGCGTCTCCGGCGCACGCCAGCCGACGCTGCTCGGGCGCCTGGCCGATCCGAAGACAGCCCTGTCAGCTTCGCTGACACCCCTCCGGGGGAGCGCACGCGCTGGCAGCGCGTCACGGG
>CAXTGN010000493.1:0-4201 GCA_964243455.1 uncultured Acidobacteriaceae bacterium | reverse complement strand
CTTGCGCGCCGCCAGCAGCGCCGCGACCCGCTTCAGCTCCGGTTGCAGGCTCCGGAATGTAGGCCGCAAAGCCGCGTAATCGTCATCTCCAAGCGCATCCACTGCCTCCCGAAGCCGCCCTCGCCACGCCGCCGGCAATCCCGGCAGCAGGGGGAAGTTGTACTGCATCTCGATCATAAGGACAGGGTACAGGGTTCAGGGTTCAGGGTTCACGGATCAGGGTAACTCTTCATACATTCAAATGCCGCATCCAGCCTGGATCCGGCGTGCACGATCCGCGCCTGCCCCTCCGTCGCGTCTTTATTGGCAACCGCGTCCAGTTGCAGACCCCACCCCTGGAGCCCTTCACACACGGCCTTCCGCAACCAGGGCGAGTCCTCCCCGATGCCCCCGCCAAATACCACCGCCTCGCACTCCGCCCCGAGCGCCGCCAGATACCCGCCCACTCCCAGCCGCACACGGTAGCTGAACATCTCCAGTGCCAGCTTCGCCCACCGGTCATCCCGCTTGACGATCTCTCGCGTGTCCAGCGTCCCGCCCGCAATTCCCAGAAGTCCCGACTTCTTCTCCAGGATCTTCATCACCTCATCCACCCCGACGTCCATCTTGGCCATCAGGTACGGCACAATCGCCGGATCGACACTCCCAGACCGCGATCCCATCATCAAGCCCTCCAGCGGCGTCAGCCCCATGGTCGTGTCCACGGAAACCCCTCTGCGGATCGCGCACGCCGAACTCCCGCTTTCCAGGTGCATCGTCACGAGCGTACAGTCTTCCGGCAACTTGCCCACCGTCGCCGCGTACTGCTCCAGCATGTAACGGTGACTCAGCCCGTGGAACCCAAATTTGCGCACGCCGAACCGGTCCGCCGTCTCACGCTCGATGGGATACCGCCATGCCACCTCGGGCAACGTCCGGTGAAACGCTGTATCGAACGCCACCATCTGCCGCACGCCCCCAAGCTCGTCACGCAACACATCCAGGATGGCCAGCGAGCTCTTGTTATGCAGCGGCGCCAGCTCCTCCAGGCCCTCGATCGCGTGGCGTACATCCTCACTCGCCTCGACAGCGCGATCGAACCGCCCACCGCCATGTACGACCCGCACTGCCGCAAACGCAAGCTCCTTCATCCGCGGAGCCAGCTCTTCCTGCCCCCGCAGCCACCCGAGCGCCGTCCGTACCGCCGCTTGCATGTCCCCTGCCTCGCATCCCCTTTTGTCCGTAACCTTCCGGCCTCGGTACACAGACATGTGCGCTTGTTTGCCGATGTCATCGATGGCCGCGCTTGCCCGCTTGGGTAGATCCGCGGCCGTCGCCGCTCCTGGCCGGAGCTCCACCAACTCAAACTTCAGCGAATTACTTCCCGGGTTGAACGCCAACGCGCAAGCCATGCCCCTTCAGATGCCCGCCCTGCATCTCAAAAGGGGCTTGCCGACCCGATCTTCACCTACCCCCCGCACGCTGCGGTAAAGTGAAGAGTTGTACCCGACGGCTTCAACCTCAAGATCCGATGAAGACGTGTCTTACAAAGGAAACCGCGGCTTGACGCAAAACTTTTCTCCGGCCAGCATCGTCTCCCCAATGTTGGCCTCCATGGATCTTCGTAACAGGCGCAGGCGCAGCGGCGTCGTGTTGTTCAACAAGGGCAGGAAATGATTGACACAAAACGAGGTGCCGTCCCGGCGACATCGCGCGAGCTGGGCGAGTCCTTTGCGGCGGCCAACTCACCTTCCTACGGCGGCGACCTCGGTGCCGAGTTTGAAGTCAAGAATTCAGTAGATCCGGATCACTACGATCCGATCCACCATCGCATCGATCGCGACGCACAGCGCAGGCAGCGCCGCCACAAGTGGTATTGGCTTGCCGCGATCCTGCTTGTCGCCGTCAGCTTCGTTCTGGTTCACCGCTTCACGGCCAACTCCGACAATACAAAGGCTTCGGGCACGGCCGGAGGCGCCACGGGCAGCACCGGCAAGAGCTCCGGGGGTGCATCCGGGGGCCGTGGCGCGGGCGGGCCAGGGGGCCTGGGGCCGGCAGCCATCACCGTCGGGCAGTCCCGCAACGGCAGCATGCCGATCTACAGCGACGCCCTCGGCACTGTGACTCCGGTCTACACCGTTACGGTGTACCCGCAGGTGACCGGCCGCGTGATGGCCGTCCACTACAAGGAAGGCCAGCTCGTTGGCAAGGGTCAGTCCCTAATTGACATCGACCCAAGGCCCTACGAAGCCAACCTGCTCCAGGCCGAAGGCACCCTGAAGCGGGATGTGGGCGTCCTCGCCCAGGCACAGATCGATCTGGCCCGTTACCAGGCCGCCTACGCCCGCAACGCCATCGCCAAGCAGCAACTCGACGATCAGCAGCAGATCGTCGAGCAGGACAAGGGCACCGTCCAGTCCGATCAGGGCACCGTGGACTATGACGAGGTGCAACTCGCCTATTGCCACATCGTTTCACCCGTTACCGGCCGCGTCGGCCTCCGTCTCGTCGACCCCGGCAATACGGTCTTCTCAGGCTCCGGTACAACGCTGGTGGTTGTCACCCAGGTACAGCCCATCACCGTCGTCTTCAACGTCTCAGAAGACGCACTGCCGCAGATCCAGGAACAGCTGCACGGGCGTCATGCCCTGTCCGTGGATGCCTACGATCGTTCTAACGACAAGAAGCTCGCCAGCGGCAGCCTCGGCTCCCTGGACAACATCATCGACACGGCCACCGGCACGCTTAAGTTCCGCGCCAACTTCAACAACCGGGACTTCGCCCTGTTTCCCAATCAGTTCGTCAACGCGCGCCTGCTCGTCAAAACATTGCAGAACGTGGTCCTTGTTCCCTCCGCGGCGGTTCAGCACAACGGCACGGCAGCGTTTGTGTACACCGTCAACCCCAACAAGACCGTAGCTGTTCACCCGATCACGGTTTTAGCCAACAACGAACAGGACTCCGCCGTCACAGGCGTACCGGTAAATGCCAATCTCGCTACGAGCGGCTTTGATCGCCTGGAGCCAGGCGCCCAGGTGCTGGTCCGTGGTCAGAGTCAACGTCGTCCCGGGCAGGGTCAGGGCAACAAGACCGACGCCTCTACCGGTGGAGGCAACAGCGCTCCATGAATCCGTCGCGTCCATTTATCCTTCGCCCGGTAGCCACCGCGCTGCTGATGGTCGCGATCTTTCTTGCGGGCGGCGTGGCCTTTTTCCAGCTGCCCGTCTCCGCACTTCCTGAAGTCGCGTACCCGACCATTCAGGTACTCACCTTCTATCCGGGCGCCAGCCCGGATGTGGTGGCCTCCGCCGTTACGGCTCCTCTGGAGCGCCAGTTCGGTGAAATCCAGGGCCTCAGCCAGATGACCTCCACCTCCGCCGGCGGGGTCTCGGTCATCGTCATGCAATACCAGCTCAGCCTGGATATCGACGTGGCCGAACAGGAGGTGCAAGCTGCCATCAACGCCGGGCAAAGCTACCTGCCGGCAAACCTGCCCGTACCGCCCATCTACTCGAAGTCCAATCCGGCGGATGCCCCCGTGCTTACCCTGGCCCTGACGTCGGATGTTATCCCGCTCTCGCGCGTGGAAGATCTCGCCGATACACGGCTCGCGCCCAAGATCTCGCAGATTTCCGGTGTGGGTCTCGTGTCCATCTCCGGCGGCCAGAAACCCGCAGTGCGCATCCAGGCCAACCCTACCTCGCTGGCCTCCTATGGCATCAACCTCGAGGACGTCCGCAACTCCCTCACCGGCAACAGCCTGAACTCGGCCAAGGGCAACTTCGACGGTCCCTCTCAGGACTACACCATCAACGCCAACGACCAGTTGCTCACCTCAGGCGACTATAAGGACGTTGTCGTCGCCTACCGCAACGGGGCCCCGGTCATGCTGACCGACGTCGCCAAGGTCGTGGACGGGGTGGAAAACAACGACCTGGCTGCCTGGGTGAACGCAACACCCTCGGTCATTCTGAACATCCAGCGCCAGCCCGGCGCCAACACAATCCAGGTCGTCAACAACATCATCAAGTTGTTACCCCAGCTTGAGACCAGCCTGCCGCAGGCGGTCCACCTGCAGATCATCTCCGACCGTACCACCGCCATTAGGGCCTCGGTCTCTGACGTCGAATTCGAGCTCGTCCTCGCGATCGGGCTTGTCGTCCTGGTCATCTTCCTGTTCCTGCGCAGTATCCCGGCCACAATCATCCCGTCGGTTGCCGTT
>CAXTGN010000492.1:1830-4206 GCA_964243455.1 uncultured Acidobacteriaceae bacterium | reverse complement strand
CCTCATGCTGCGGTGCGGATGCTATAGCTCATCCACGTATTTAAGTTTACAGTTAGGCCGCCTTGTGTAACTCGTTTCCGGAACCTTTATCTTTGGTATCTACATTCCAAAGCTTCTTCTCTTGTAGCCGCTTCACAGCGCGCGCAATAAGCCGATCAAGGACCTCGCCCATCGTCGTGTTTGAGCCTGATGCGATAGCTTTCAACTGAGCTTTCGTTTGGGCAGTTACATTCACATTCAACGGGACGATCAGTCCAGGTTCATGTTTACGTCCACGCCGGACGCCGCCGCGACGATCGCTGTGCTGTTCGATCAGCTCGTTATCTCTCACGTGTCACCTGCCTGCGGCCGCAGCGCGGCGATCTTGATTTTGGTTGGAGTGAGGCTTGAGCACCTTGAAGGCTGTGGGCCGCGTTGACGCTGTTGGCTCACAGGGGTTGAGGAGCGTGAATCCCGGCCCGTCTTCGATCCTGTAATGAAATGGCGCGGTCGATACATCCTTCGACTCCAGGTCCACACGACGGATCCATTGACTTTCGTCATCGCCGGACTCCTTGACGGTTACGGCAAGACCCCATTCCATCCAACCGTGCAGGGCGCCAGCACCGCGGAGGCGGTTGAAGACGTTCGCATCCCCCGTATCCTTGTTGATGTGGTGCACCAAGCCGATTTGACAGCCAACCTCCGCACCGAACTGTGACAGCCGAGCTGTGATCTCCGACATCTGCTGGTTGTCGTTTTCGTTGAGCTTGTGCAGGCGGTTGAAAACGTCAAAAAACACAATCTCGCAACGCTGCTTACGAAAGTCCCTGACCAAGGTGCTGAAATCACGCTCGTTCTGAATGTCGAACGTCTTTGTTTGTTCGCGGCTGTTCACCCAGAGCCAGTTATCAAGTTCGTATGTTGCCAATGGACTGCCTTTCAGCATTCGCAGCATCCGCTTTTTGGTAAGCCCGGGCGCATCTTCACGCGTCACTAAACCGACCCGCACCCGGCGCTTCACGTTGCAACCGAACCAGGGGGTACCGGAGATCAGGTGCACGATCATGTGCATCGTCATCAGGCTCTTGCCAGCCTTTGGGTCACCCATGATGATGCCGTTGCCGTCCGCCTGCAGAACGCCTTCGATGAGCCAGTCCGTTTCCGTGGATCCCGAGGTGGCAAACGCCATTCCTTCGACGATGGTCGATGGTTCTTCAGCCTCCGCCGGTGGCGCCCAGGGCTTCGAAGTGCGGATGCGCTCAAGCAACGCTTCCAGCCCACGAGCGTTCAGAAAATCAGTTACGTCGGACTTCTCGGGCATATCCTCGAAGCGCACGACGCGGACTGATTGCGCAAGCGGGTAGCAAGAGCTCGCGATCGCCTCGCCGGACTCGCGACCCTTCTCATCGTTGTCCTCAAAGACGAGCACCCGCTTTCCGGCCATGAATGTCGCGAACTCAGGCTTCCAGGAACCTGCAGCGCCAGCGGTGGTTGCGTACACGCTCCCAATGGTTCCTGCTGGCCATTCCCGAATGGAGTTCAGGGTGTCTGCGTCCTTTTCGCCTTCGCAGATGCAGATGCAGTTGGCTGTTAGAACGCCCAATAGCCCGTACAGGTATCGCTTTTCAGGAAGCGCGCCATAGCGATAGGCACGATCGCCTACAGGCACCCGGAATCGGAAGTCTTTGGGTTCAAGCCTAACCTTCTGGTAAGCGAGCTTGCCGGCAGCATCGGTGTAGTCGTACGTGCAGACGAGTTGCTTGCCCTGGTATTCCGGGGGCACACCCACGAGCCGGAAAACGCGTTCTGTAGCTTCCTCACGCGTTCCACCGTGGAGACGCTGCTCGAGCTGAACCAGACCTCCAGAGCCACAGCGGCTGTGGCAGGTCCACACGCCGCGATTCATGTCCAGGGCAAAGTTCTTGTCCCGACCGTCGTGGATAGGGCACTTCAGCCGTTGATGGGGCCGGTCGGTGAAGCGGTGACCGACAAAGACGTGCTCGGCATACTTGCGAATTTGCTCAGTGCTGAACATCCGGGTTGAAACCTCCGTCTTGCCAACGCTTCTCCAGCGTCTCGGTGTCTTTGAAAAGGTGGTCGATCCAGTCCGTGAAGCGCTTTTTGCTTCTCGGATCTCGACCCATGTTCCAGTCGTTTGCCGTTAGCCCGTCAACGGCCGCTGCCATCGCAAGCTGGGCTCTTTCCGGGTCACGGCAGCGTCGCAGGCACACGCGGTACATGCGAACACCAGCCTGCATGCGCCTTTCGGTGAGTTCGTACTGCCTTTCGCTTCGATCGGTACCTTCCAGGAAGTACCCGAAGATGTGCCTGACAACGGCTTTCTCCTCTTCGTCTCTGGCATCTCGCCAGCCCTCGCTACGGTACCCTCAATGG